>JALZVV010000193.1 GCA_023299935.1 Dokdonia sp. | reverse complement strand
ATTCAAGAAGGGACTTTAGCGTTGGACACTGTTATAGGTGACACTATAGACAACTGGCCTAAAAAGGAGTGGAGTTTTACGATGCGCCAACTCCTTAGTCATACTGCAGGTGTGGGAAACTATGAAGATTTTGGTTTTGCTTCTGTTAAATACACTTTATGTAATTGTCATGAATTCACTACTGCCACACAAGGATTAAAGGTCTTTAACAAGTATGACTTGCTTTATGAACCCGGAACAGATTTTGCCTACTCTACTTTTGACGTGAACCTAGCTAGTGCCATTCTTGAACAAACTACACAAGAGCCTTTTCCAGCTTACATGCAAAGCAATGTATTCCAACCCTTAGAAATGAAAGACACCTATGCAGATCATTTGAGAGACCAAAGTGAACACTTTGCAACCTTTTATGAAATGGAAGATAGGAGATATAGAGAGTATCACATTTTTGAGCAAGTGTATGATATTAACTTGAGCTACAAATGGGCAGGTGGTGGTTTTATTTCGACGCCATCAGATCTTGTAAGATTAGGTAATGCCTGGCTCACAAATAGCACGTTTATAAATCAAGAAACTAAAAAAGATTTCTGGACTCCAGTAAAATTAGCCAATGGCAAGGTTAATGAACAAGAATATGCTGTTGGTTTTAGGTCATATCTAGACTATACCAATAACTTGTTAGACCAAGGAAGGCAAACGTATTGGATTGTGCATCACGGAGGAGTAAGTAAGGGCTCTATGAATTTCTTGCTGCTCTTTCCTGACTATGATCTAGTCATTGATGCTTCTATTAATGCCCGAGCAGCTAGTTTTGGAGATTTTTCGGCAGAGGTGCATAAACTTGCTAACCTCTTTTTACAAGAGATTAAAATATAAAAAGTATTGCTATGAAAAGATTTGTTTATATATCTATACTGTTTACAATACTAGGTCATGCATTAATAAATGTCGCGCTCTACGGCCAATCTTATGATGCACGGTCCTTAAAACTCGCTGTAGATGAACTAGTGATAAAAAAAATGAACCAGTACGATATTCCAAAGCTCTCTATTGGAATCGTATCTAAAGACTCTATAATATATACAACAGGGTATGGAGTACACGACATAAAAACAAGAAAGCCAGTAACAGAAAATTCAGTATTTCACACCGCTTCTATAAGCAAACTGTTTACCGCACAAGCGATAATGCATCTTATAGAAAAAGGTGATTTACATTTAGATGATAGCATAACCGCTATTGCTCCTGAACTAAAAAGTGGCACTCAACAATTAGATAGCATTACCATAAGACAATTACTAAATCATACCTCTGGACTAGGCGATATATGGAATTATAACTGGGGAAAGGACAACACTTCTGATACCGCTCTCAAAAACTATCTTCTACAATTAGATTTAGGGAGTTATATGAAAAAGCCCGATACGTATTACTATAGTAACCTAGGATATGATGTGTTAGGTTATATCGTTGAAAAAGTTTCGAGCACTACTTTTGAAGACTATGTACAACATTCTATATTGAGTACAACAGGAATGTCCAATAGTGATTTTAGATATTACAACATTCCTAACCAGTTACGTACATCTCCCCATTCTAAGAGTATATTCAATAAGACTTATATTAGAAGAACTTATCCATATAATAGAGAACATGGCCCAAGTAGCACGCTCAATGCCTCCTCAAAAGACTTAAGTTTATGGATGATTTCCTTTTTAGACACCTTAAATAATCCGCTTAATACAACCTATCATCATATGACAAAGGCTTCCTTTGCTGCAAATCCTGGTATTGGGCTTGGTTTTCAGTTATTTGACATCTACTCTCAAAAAGCAATTGGTCATTACGGAGGAGACAAAGGGTTTAGAAGTTTTATCGTGCTCATTCCAGATCAAAACATAGGTGTTGTTCTCCTTGCTAACTGCGACTATAATGAAGATTTCAGGCAAGAGATTGTCTATCAAATCATGTCACTTATGATGAATTAAAAAATATCCCCCATCTCTACAATCGTAAATAACTAATAATCCAAGACATACTCAACTTAGTCTTTTAATCCACCTAGCTATAGAGGGGTTCCTTCAGTTCGCAATAGGCAGATTTATGATCTTTTTGAGATGTAATACACGCATTTTATATAAAGAATTACAAGCGCTCTCTAAACCAGAGCGCTTTTTTTGAAAAATTCATTTTTAAAAAAATTCTGAGTAAATATAACTTCTCCATTTTCATAAACTCTTTACCGTTAAGAAATGGTGCCCAAGGGACATCTACGCTTTCAACAGCACTTGCCCGTTTTCATTAATAGCATAGTTCAAAATAGGAACTTCCTGAACACATAAATTGCCTATCAACAAAATTCCAAAACACGACATACATAAACGTAAGTGACTCATAATAAGATATATTGATTGATAAAAAAGCAAATACGGTATAAATGAAGATTATAATATATCCTTTTCACATTAAATACCTTGTTCAGTAAGGTTTTAATAAAAAATACTTATACATCAACTGTATTGTTAACATTCAAAATAACAATAACATAGGCATAAAACGAGTGTTTTTACTGGTGCCTATTCAATAGATTATTAGTCTCTATAATCGCCCTTTTATTCTTTATATCTATCCACTCTTGCCCTTTTAGACGTCGCATCAAATTATCATAATGCCGCATAATTAATACATTGTATAAAGCATAACGTAGGTGCCTCTTTTTTCGCGGAAGTGCTCTTAAACTGATACTAAAACCTGGTGTTAGATATTTCATGTAATGCCAGTAGTCTTCTGGCATGTACAAAGTTTCTCCGTGATTGAGTTCGCAAATATAGCCCTGAGCGTTCTTAAGTGCGGGGAATTGCTCATAATCAGGCTCGTCAAAATCTATGTCTTCTCTGCTGATTAAACTATATGGCACTTTATAAAGATGTTTTGTCTCGCTTGGCGCAAAAAGAATACACTTTTTTTTGCCTTCAAAATGAAAATGTAAAATATTAGCCCAATCTATATCATGGTGCATAAACACCTTACTCCCCTCTCCTCCAAAAAACAACATAGGTATTTGTTTTATGGGTCCTAAGCCTATTTTTGGGAACTTAAAATCCTCTTTTAACAAAGAAACTTCCTTTATTAGATTATAAAGAAATATGCAGTGATTTGTAGGTTCTGATTGTAGCAAATCAACATAATCTCGCATTACCATTGTAGCATGCGCTTGATTACAACCCGCATCATGCTTTACAGGGCGGTCATCATATAATGGCACTTACTTAGTTCCTGCAACCTCTTTTATATAAGCAAGATTCCACTTTTTATAGGCATCCCAATCTTTAGTGAGTGTTTCTTTCACTACTGGCTTCTGGGGCTTAACATAGTGCTTTACAAACTCCTGTTTCGTAATCGAGTGCACTCTTTCTATGGAACTAAGTTTCATAACATATAGATAATGAATTCTTAAAGATAGGAAAAGCCCATTCCTTTGCAAAAATGGGCTTCTTAATATAAGTTGATTTTACTTAGCTGTTTTTACCTGCGAGTTTCGCAGCTTCATTACGCTCAATCGTATGTTCTGGACGTGTCCATTTAGGCTTTTCTCCTAAGGCTTCATACTGTGAATCTGCCGCTTCTACTGTATCTGGTTGTGCCTTTTTTACAAAAGGCTTTTGGGGATTTAATCCTAAGTGTTCAAACATTTTCATGTCTTCAGTGACATCTGGATTAGGAGTAGTTAACAATTTATCTCCTGCAAAAATAGAATTTGCTCCTGCAAAGAAACACATCGCTTGTCCTTCTCTACTCATTTCTGTTCTTCCCGCAGATAAACGAACTTGCGTTTGTGGCATCACTATACGCGTAGTTGCAACCATACGTATCATCTCCCAGATGGAGATAGGTTCTATATCTTCCATAGGGGTTCCTGGAACGGCCACAAGGGCATTGATAGGCACACTTTCTGGCTGTGGGTCTAAAGTCGCAAGCGCCACGAGCATTCCTGCACGGTCTTCTACCGCTTCTCCCATTCCTATTATCCCACCACTACAGACCGTCACATTGGTCTTACGCACATTAGAAATCGTATCTAAACGGTCTTCAAAAGCACGGGTAGAAATTACATCTTTATAATAATCTTCTGAGGTATCTAGATTGTGGTTATAGGCATAAAGGCCTGCTTCTGCAAGTCGTTGCGCTTGATTTTCTGTTACCATCCCAAGGGTACAACACACCTCCATATCCAGTTTATTAATAGTACGTACCATTTCTAATACATTATCAAATTCCGGCCCGTCTTTTACATTACGCCATGCTGCTCCCATACAAACTCTTGAACTCCCAGAAGATTTAGCGCGCAATGCTTGTGCTTTTACCTGACGTACAGACATTAAATCATTTCCTTCTATATCTGTATGATATCGCGCCGCTTGAGGACAATAGCCACAATCTTCTGGACAACCTCCAGTTTTGATGGATAAAAGCGTAGACACTTGAACTGTATTAGGGTCGTGATGCTCACGATGTACTGATGCAGCTTGGTATAATAACTCCATCATAGGAGTATTATATATTGCTAATATTTCTTCCTTGGTCCAATTGTGTCTAATTTCCGTCATAAATCAAAAATAGTAAAAAGGTTGCTTAGGTTTTTGTCGAATCGTAACACTAAGATTTTTTTATTGTTTAGGCTAAGCTTTTGAAACTAGAATGCTTACCGCATTTCCTCCAAAACCAACTGCATTTATTAATATGTTGTTTAGCTCTTTAACCCCTGTAGCTTCTTTTAGATAGGCTACTCCTATAAATGTTTGTTCCTTCAGCATCTGCACGGCTAGTTCTAAACTAAGTATGCCACTGGCACCAAACGTGTGACCTATTTTCCACTTATTTGTAGTAAGTAATGGCAAATCTTCTCCAAAAACTGCTTTTACAGCTTCCATCTCAGAAGTGTCTCCAATTATTGTTCCTGGTGCGTGCATTACTACTACATCTACCTCACTTAATGCTGTTTTACCCAATGCCATTTTCATAGCATCTTGGAAACATATCCCCTGTGATGAAAGTGATGCGGCGTGGTCCAATTCCTCTGTAGCATATCCCAATCCAGTGATATAGGCTTTTGTGTTTTTGGGTTTTCCCATTTCTAAACAGGCCATACTTGCCCCTTCTCCTAAAGCCATCGTATTCTTTTTCTTAAAAAGATTTAACGCCTGTGAAGGATATGCAGATGTGGTTTCTTCCTGTGGAGTTAATTTCATCGCACGCATTTGAGCTACTGTAAATGGTGTTAAAGCCGCCTCTGATCCTCCTACTACAAAACGTTCTGCCATTCCAGATTGCAACCAAGCAACTCCGTTTAATAAAGCGTGTAGTGACGTGCTACAGGTAATAGAATGCGATATCGTAGGCCCTTTACTTTTTAAATCTTGTGCTAACCAAGAGGATATATTTCCTAAAGTCGTAGAAGGTGAAGTTTGTGTTGGGGTAATATTACGCTTTGCAAAAGCAGCATAATACTTCTCAAAAAGCTGAGTAGCTCCTCGAGAGGAACCTATGTTCACACCAAAATTTCCATCACTCCATCCTGCCTCTTCCACTGCCTTTCTTGCTGCAAGAATAGCATAAAGCACAGAGGGGTCAAGACGCTCATACTTAGGGTTCTCACTACGTAATTTTTGAACTAAGTCCTTGCCTTGCTGGGTGAGTGGCGCCGTATACGCCTCTAGGTCTTCATCCCAAACTAATGCTGTTTTCTTTTCTAAATAAAATTTCCATTGTTCCTGGCTTGTAACTCCCAATGGAGAAATAGAACCGATTCCAGTAATTGCGATTGGTGTCTTCAAAAGAGATTGGTGTTTCTACAAAAATACGCTTTCGCGAAAGCGTACAAAATATTAAATCCTATTTTTAACAAAATAATTAGTAACAATTCTCTTTTACCCATTACTTATACACTAATCACCTAATTTTATGGAAGAACAAATCAAACAATCTTGGTGGAAAAGCAACTGGAAATGGGTCGTCCCCACAGGAGGTTGTCTAGGGGTTATTATCATCGCAATTGCATTTATTAGTTATGGAGCCTATAAACTTACGGATAAAATAAGTGAAGAAACTTCAGTTTTTGCTCTTTTAGGAATTATCCAAGAGGTACAAAAAAGTCCAGAAGTCAAAAAATGTTTAGGCACCCCAATCAGGTTTGAGGGCTTAGGAGATGGTTCTTATAATCCAGATCAACATAAAAACCATATAGACTTGGACTTCAAAATTCAAGGGAGAAATACTGATGCACAGTTGCGTGTAATTGGAGACAAAACTGATGAAGGCTGGCACTACAACACCTTTACTATTACTGCGGAGTCTACAGGAGAAATCATTGACCTTAAAAATAAAGCAAATGAATAATGAACTCATAGAACGACCATCCTGGTGGAAACGCAACTGGAAATGGGCAGTACCTGTAGGAGGCTGTCTTACTTTAATCATTTTATTTATTGCCTTGATTGCCGCTGGAATTTTTGGGGTATCTAAAATGTTCTCCGGATCTGAACCATACTCCTATGCCTTAGGACAGGCCACTACTAATGAGCAGGTGATTGAGCTCCTTGGAGAACCTATTGAGGTCGTTGGTATTATGCAAGGGAGTATCAATTTTTCTAATGGTGATGGCGCAGCAGATTTAGCCATCCCTATCAAAGGGCCTCAAGGCAAGGGAAAAGTTTATGTTATAGGCACTAAAAACAACGATACTTGGACCTACTCAGAACTAGAGGTACGCATTGAACGGAACAGTGAAGTTATTAACCTCCTTGACGAAGGTTTACAGGGCTTAGAAGAGACAACAGATTTCTAGAAGTATTCTAGAGCTTCTTTAATCACGCTGTATATTGTATCTAACTGCTCATCTGTAGTGACAAGTGGTGGCAAAACATATATTGTATTACCTAGCGGTCGCAGGCAAACGCCTTTATCCATAAAGAATTGGTACAATTGCTGTCGTAACTC
>JALZVV010000192.1 GCA_023299935.1 Dokdonia sp. | reverse complement strand
GAATAGAAAATAACACAAATAAAAAACGGCTATCCTTTTTGATAGCCGTTTTTTTATTGATACTAAGTAAGTACTTAAACTTTCTTCAGGAAGTCTTTTACCGCAGTCCAATAGCCTTCACTATCCATAAATTTACTCCATAACGCTCGAGAACCATGGTTTCCCTTGGTAGTCGGTGAAAACGAAGTTTTTGAAGTAGTTGGAATGGCATTGTGGATAGAAGTCCAACTCTTTTTTTCGCTTTGAGCAGAAGTAATAAAAGTGGGTACTGTAATATTTGAAGCGCTATTTTTAATAAAATCATCTTTCCCAAAATATTCTCCTGGAGAGAAAGATAAAGCCGCATCAATACTGTTTGGATTATCTCCAGCATATTTTATGACAAGGGAAGAAGAATACGAACTTCCCCAGATAATTATTTTGTTGGGTTTATAGGTTTTCTTTACATAAGCCACTGTAGCTTCTATATCTTGGAAAGCATCAATAAAAGCGGTTTCCTTACCCTCTTTTTCTGCTCTAAGATGAGTCTGGTTAATAACATCATTTACTTTTCCTCCTGAGCGTTGATCTATTGCTAGGCAGCTATAGCCTAGTGCATTTAATTTAGGAGCAGTTTCTGTATATTCTCCGCGACTCCATCCTGCTTGATGGAATAGTAGGATAAACGTATCACTATTTGCTGCCTTGTAGTAGTCTGCAGTGATTTGTAATCCATCCTTTGAGGGATATTCAATAGTTTCTTGTGCGTAGCTTAGTAGGCAACATACACTTAATATAAGTGTGAACATTGTTTTCATAAATGTAGTATTGGTTTTTTATACCTTCTTAAGTCTCTTTACAGCTATCTTGCTTACAAATGACTGATTAAAGGTGATATAAAGTAGATTGTTCTATATTTTTATTCTCCGTTTAATTTATACTATTTACTAGCAAGATAAGCATTCCCTTTTTCAAACTCAGTAATAGTGTTTTTGAAGAGTTTGATCATAGGCTTAAGAACCTCCATCCAATTTTTGAATTCTAAATGATATTTGCAAACAATAAAGTTTTCACCATTAAGGCTTTCAATATTTATGCTAGGATGAAATTTAGTGCTTGAAGAAATTTCTCCTAGATTTTGCAATGCGATATTAGTATTTAAAAAATGTTTAAAATTATTGTTTTTACAATCTATATTAAAGTTGCTTTTACCCTTAAAAAGCCTGGTGAATATAGTACTGCGGTTCTCTTGTGAGAAATCTATTGGGTGCAGGTGCGATCTGAGTTGGCACTTTATCAATTCCATAAATTCCTACCTGTGCGATTGTCAATGATGAACTTGCTCTCTTTGTATTCTGCTATAGAACATGTTTTACTATTTATTACCTTTGGTTTGGGGTAATTCGTATTTTGACATCTTTTGTCAAAAATAATTTTTATAAGAATCTAGCGTAAGTAATTTTTTAAAGGCTACACTAAGAATTTATAAATCTATTAAATACGCTATGAAGTTACACCATTATGTATTCCTTCTAACCTTATTAGTTATTTTGAATTCTTGTCATGTAGGACGTTTTTTTTATTGGAATTTTGCTGATACAGGTGATTTGGATAGGTTTGAAAGTGTTCCAATAAAAAAAGGAGATACTTCGTTTTATTTTAAAGAAACCACAGAGAGTCAAGATAAATTTGTTCCAAACACGGCAACATACAAAAAGGACACTGCAGTACCTTTTGAAGAAATTTTAGAGAAAAGTGGTACCACTGCTTTTATGGTACTTAAAGATGATCAAATACTGTATGAAAAATATTTTGATGATTATACAAAGAACACAGACCATCCATCTTTTTCTGTTTCAAAATCATTCATCTCTGCACTCATTGGGATTGCTATAGAGGAAGGGCATATAAATTCTCTAGATGACCCTATTAGGAATTATTTGCCAGAACTAGATGCTTCTTTTGATCCGGTTACACTATCGCACATAATCAATATGGAATCGGGGATAAAATTTAGTGAAGGCTATTTTAATCCCTTCGGTGAAGTAGCTAAGTTCTATTATGGAACAAATCTGAAAAAATATGTTTCTAAATTAAAAGTGAATGAAACACCAGGAAAAATTTGGAAATACAAAAGTGGTAATACCCAGTTGCTAGGCCTTGCTCTGGAGGCTGCTACCCAAAGATCCTTACAAGATTATTTTCAAGAAAAAATATGGCAACCCCTGGGTATGGAATATGATGCGTCTTGGAATATTGATAGTAAGAAAAATCAAACTGCAAAAGCTTTCTGTTGTTTAAATGCTCGCGCTCGAGATTATGCTAAGTTTGCTAGATTATATCTTAATAACGGGAATTGGAATGGGACACAAATAGTTCCTGAAAAATGGGTGATGAAAACAACTTCGTTTACCAATAAAAAAAGTAATTATATATACTCTCATCACTGGTGGCGTAATGTGAGTAAGAGTGATTTTATTGCCGCAGCAAAAAAAGACACTACACAATTACAACTTGAAGCAGTACGAGCACCAGACACAGATTATCAGGCTAGAGGAATCCTAGGACAATTTATGTATATCAATCCAGAAAAAAATATTGTTATTATACGCCTAGGAGATAAATTGGGGGGAGTTAAATGGTCTACTCTTTTTAGAGAAGTTGCAGCAATGAATTAGATTGATGTGCACAGTTGCCCTCGATGGCGCCTAAAGGTGATTGATAGCATTGTACCTAATTACTACTCCTTATGCAATCTGTCATAGCCCTTGTTACCCAACGTTTTTATTTCTTCTCTACGAATTTATAAATTAGTTTATCTGTTTTATTTGTATGATATTCTTTTTCGTCAGTCAATATTTTTGCTTTCATAATGAAGCTTAATTCAGTCGTGCTTTTTGTTCTCGATTTAGCTTTTCCCAAAATTATTTCAATGTCAAATTCTACCTTTAAATTAGCTTTTTTAATTTCTTTAATGTCAATATTATGCTTTTCTAAGTCCTCAATAAACCACCCTGAAATTTCATAAAACATATTAAAATCTATAAGGGATTCAATTCCGTTTAAAATTTGAGTCTTATTGATAAAATCAAATTCTAATATACCTGATTTTAATTCAGTCAGTTTGTCCAAATCATTAGCCATTCTCCAGCCAACAAACATATCGCAAAAAATATCAGTATGATGTTGGAGTCTCTTTCTTCTCATTTTGTTAATGTTGGGCAGCGTCTCGACTAT
>JALZVV010000191.1 GCA_023299935.1 Dokdonia sp. | reverse complement strand
TTTTTGACAACTTCAGAACAGTCCAATAAATTCAATCATCAGGAACTTAAACAAGTTTTTGATTTATGCATAAGCTGTAAAGCCTGTGCGACAGAATGCCCTAGTAATGTAGATGTGGCCTCCCTTAAAGCGGAATTTGAATACCAATATCAAAAAGAAAATGGGAGCTCCTTAAGGACAAAACTATTTGCACATAATACACGAATAAATAAAATAGGAGCACAGTTCCCTAGTCTCTATAATGGAATAGTAGGTCTAACTGGAGGATTAGCTAAAAGAAGCTTAGGTATTGCTAAGGAACGCAGTTTACCTAAGTTGGATGTTTTTAAGGAAGCAAAGAATACTTCTGCAAAAAGAACACTTAAAAAAATAGTAATTTTTGTTGATGAGTTTAGTCAATATCTGGATGGGAGTATCGCTCGTGACGCATTACAGCTGATGCTTTCATTGGGTTATGAAGTATCCGTATGCAAGGATATGGATAGTGGCCGGTCATATATTTCTAAGGGGTTTCTTGAAAATGCAAAAGAAGTCGCAAATAGTAATATTGCTAGATTGCAAAAAGAATTTCCCAATCGTCTCATTATTGGCATAGAGCCTTCTGCAATATTAACCTTTAGAGATGAGTATATTAAACTAGTAGATGATAAAGAAGGCGCAAAGGAACTCGCTTCACGTAGTTTGTTAATTGAAGAGTTTTTACATCAGGAAATAAAAGAGGGAAATATTACTGCTGATGCGTTTAATGAAGAAGTAAAAAAAATAAAAATTCACGGGCATTGTCATCAGAAAGCACTGTCTTCTATGGAGTCTACCTTTACGATATTAAACCTGCCTAAAAATTATTCCCCTACTATTATTCCTTCGGGATGTTGTGGGATGGCGGGCAGTTTTGGTTATGAAAAAGAGCATTATCAGATCAGTATGCAAATAGGTGAGCAGACTTTATTTCCCGCTGTGCGCAAAGCGGCATCAGATGTAATTATTGCTGCAAACGGAACGAGTTGTAGGCATCAAATAAAGGATGGAACTACTAGAGAAGCGTTACACCCGGTTACCATATTGAGACGCGCATTAAAGTAAAACGATATTGAGCTGTATTAAAGCTGCCTGACGTTTTTGAAATTCAACTATAAAAATTACATTTGTTTAAAACCCTTATATGGCTGGTAATACCTACGGAACGCTTTTTAAACTCACTACCTTTGGAGAATCTCACGGTAAGGCAATAGGTGGGATTATAGACGGTTGTCCTTCAGGTCTAGAGATTGATTTACAATTTGTTCAATCTGAACTCGATAGACGCAAACCAGGCCAATCAAAAATCGTAACCCAGCGTAAGGAACCAGATACTGTGGACTTTCTTTCGGGAATATTTGAAGGAAAAACCACAGGAACTCCCATAGGTTTTGAGATTGTAAATACCAATCAGAAGTCAAAAGATTACGCTCATATAAAAGATACCTTCAGACCCAGCCATGCTGATTATACCTATGATCAGAAGTATGGGAATCGTGATTATCGCGGTGGTGGTCGTTCTTCTGCTAGAGAGACGGCGAGTAGAGTAGTGGCAGGAGCAATTGCTAAACAAATGCTAGGCGATATGAAGGTTACAGCCTATGTTTCGGCAGTAGGAGATTTGGTTTCTGAAATCTCTTATCAAGAGCTTGATTTTGGTTGTATAGAACAAAATGATGTGAGGTGTGCTGATAGCGCTTTCGCGAAAGCGTGCGAAGAAAAAATAAAAGCCATACGCAAAGAGGGAGATACCATAGGGGGAGTGATAAGCTGTGTGATACAAAACGTGCCTTTAGGATTAGGCGAACCCGTTTTTGATAAATTACACGCAGAGTTGGGAAAGGCGATGTTGTCCATAAACGCCGTTAAAGGCTTTGAATATGGCAGTGGTTTTGCAGGAGCTCAGATGAAAGGAAGCGCCCATAATGATCTATTTAATGAAGATGGGAGTACACAATCCAATCAAAGTGGAGGCGTACAAGGAGGAATTTCTAACGGCATGGACATCTATTTTAAAGTAGCGTTTAAACCCGTGGCTACGGTAATGCAAAAACAAACAGCTTTGCAAAAAGATGGAACCCTAAGCGAAATGCAAGGAAAAGGCCGTCACGACCCTTGTGTAGTGCCTAGAGCAGTGCCCATTGTTGAGGCAATGGCAGCTTTAGTCATGGCAGATTTTGTACTCAGAGATAAATCGGTTAGATTGTAAAACCTTACGGAACAGCTAGCCTTTAACTAATAAAAGACTTAAAAGTAGATTATGAAAAAACTTCCATTATATCTCAAAATAATTATCGGACTTGTACTGGGTATCGTATGGGCATTAGTTTCTAGTTCTTTAGGATGGAGTTCGTTTACCATTAATTGGATAGCTCCTTTTGGAACCATTTTTATTAATCTACTGAAATTAATAGCAGTACCTCTAGTTCTTTTTTCTATTATTAATGGAGTAGCTGGAATAGGGGATCCCTCTAGTCTAGGTAGAATGGGAGGTAAAACTTTACTGGCATATCTTGCGACTACGTTGTTAGCAGTAACTTTAGGCTTAGTGCTTGTTAATATCGTAAAACCCGGTGAGCGTGTAGATGAATCTAGCCGAATTGATAATAGAATTAGTTACGAACTCTGGGCCAAAAGTGAAGGAATAGCCGTAAAAGACGGCATTAGTTTTTTAAGTAAACCGGAATACAAAGACCGTGTGCAAGCAGTTGCGGCTTTAGAGCAAACAAAAACAGTAGATGAAGCAGTAAGTTCTAGACTAAAAACCGTTGAGAGTAATAAAAAAAGTGGGCCGTTAAAACCATTGGTAGATTTAGTGCCGGCTAATATTTTTAAATCGCTTAGCGATAATGGGTTGATGCTTCAGATAATCTTCTTTGCATTATTTTTTGGGATAAGCTTATTGTTTATTCCTAAGGCTAAATCTGATCCCGTAATAAAATTTGTAGACGGTACGATGGAAGTCTTTCTAAAAATGATAGACATTGTGATGCAAGCAGCACCGTTTTTTGTTTTTGCATTATTAGCTGGTGTTATTAGTAAGATGGCAGGAGATGATATAGGAAAGGTTATTGAGATTTTTAAAGGCTTGTCTTGGTATTCTATTACTGTCTTTGTTGGACTTGTGTTAATGATCTTTGTGGTATATCCATTAATATTGAAACTATTGGTGAGAGTAATCCCATATAATGGCTTTTTTAAAGCGATGGGATTAGCACAAACCACTGCATTCTCTACCTCAAGTAGTGCGGCTACTTTGCCGGTAACGATGGAGTGTGTAGAAGAGAATTTAGGCGTAGATAAAAAAATAACGAGTTTTGTATTGCCTATAGGAGCTACCGTAAATATGGATGGTACAGTATTGTATCAGGCTATAGTAGTGGTATTTTTAGCACAATTCCATATGATTGATCTTACTTTAGGACAGCAGTTAACCATTGTATTAACAGCAACCTTAGCATCCATAGGTTCTGCTGCGGTGCCTAGCGCTGGTTTGGTGATGCTCATTGTGGTATTGGGTTCTGTAGGTTTAAATCCTGCTTGGATCGCTATTATTTTTCCAGTAGATAGAATCTTAGATATGTGTCGTACTGTTGTTAATGTTACAGGAGATGCAACAGTGTCTTCTATTATTGCAAAAAGTGAAGGGATGTTTAATTATGACGGAAAGAAAGACCCAGATGAGGCCTTTGATCCTGAGAAGTAACAGTCTGCTTTTTATTTAGAGGGGTTTAAATTAATAAATAGGCACGTTGTTTTGTCCGTATATCGTTGTTAACGAGCTTTTTATCGAAAATAAATAATTTTCAATTTGAGCTAGGGTTATAATATGTACTTTTAAAATTGTCAAATAAACTCCCAATTATGCGATTCAATACTACGCTAACACTTTGTTGTTTGTGTCTTGTTCAATGTTTTTTATTAACAGCGCAAGTAGGTATAGGTACAACAACTCCCTCACCAGCGGCAATGCTAGAAGTAAATGCAGGAGACGGTACTCTAGGATATAGAGGTTTTATGCCGCCGATTATGACAATTGCCCAACGGAATATGATAAATGTATCCTCTACAGATGTTGGCTTGCAAGTTTTTATTAATGATACTGTGGCAGGAATACAATGTTTACAATTTTATACAGGAACCACCTGGGTTTGTGCTAATGACCCAACCAATGCTGGTGTTACCGTATTTGCAGCTCAAGATTTTGATTCAACCACTACTTGGGGATTTACATTAACCCCGGCGGCATATAATGTTCCTGCTCTGGATGATCTTTGGGATATAGTCAATGTACTTGATAATATTACAGGGTTTACGGGCAACTTTTTAGGTTGTCAAGATTTATCAAATGATATTGCCATTGGTGATCATATAATTGCTTTTGATAATGTAGATATATCTGCCGCTACTGCATCAAAATTGAGTTTTGACTATGATATTTTTGAGTTTGATGCAGGAGATGATGTTGATTATGAATTGTTTTATGATGATAATTCTCAAGGAATATTCTCAATCATTAACGGAGGTGGAAATCTATCATTAAGTGGCACAGTTACGTTGAATATACCTAACACAGTAACGAATGTTCGAATTTCAGTTATCATTAACCAAAATGGTAATGCTGATACAGCAGGCTTTGATAATTTTAGAGTATTTGAATAGATTAATTTTATTGGACAATCATTTTTAATGATTAACTTTTTTAGTAATTTGTTTTACTAAAATCAATTAACCATGAACGTATGCTTCATCATGTATCCTTGGGATACAATTAAACCAGAAGATGATACTACACTCGCATTAATTCACGAATGCTTTAAAAGACGGCATGGTGTAGCCATCACAACTCCAGCTAACCTTACTATACGCGATAGTGAAACCTTTGCTTTCTGTAAAGCAATAAATAGGATGGAGAAAGTTCCCAGTAACCTTAAATCTTTTCATAAGAAAGCAGATTTACGAGAGGAGATGCTCCCGCTAGCAGGTTTTGATGTAATTATTTTAAGGAGTAATCCACCCTTGGATATGATTATGCTTAACTTCTTAGATTCCGTTAAGGATGATGTGTTTATCATGAATGACGTAGATGGGATTCGTAGGGCTAACAATAAGCTGTATACCGCTGCTTTTGAGGATAATACAAGAGATTTTATACCTCGAACACATGTGACCAAGAATAAAGATTATCTCATTAAAATGATCCGAGAATCTGATCAGGATAGGATGATTTTAAAGCCTTTAAACGGTTTTGGAGGTTCGGGTGTAATCTTAATAGAGAAGAGAGCCATGTCTAGTATACGTTCTTTACTAGATTTCTATATCGACAATAAAGATGGTTCTACTAACTATGTAATCCTTCAAGACTATATTCCTGGTGCAGACCAAGGCGACGTACGTATCTTAATTCTCAACGGGAAACCCATCGGAGCAATGAAAAGGGTACCCGGAGAAGACGACCACAGATCAAACGTATCGGCAGGAGGAAGTATTCAAAGGCATAGTCTTACTAAACAAGAAAAAGAACTTTGTAGAAGAATAGGACCTAAACTAGTTAAGGATGGTCTTTACTTTGTAGGAATAGATGTAATTAACGGCATGCTCGTAGAAGTAAATGTAATGAGCCCAGGCGGAATTACCTATATGAATAGAGTCTATAAATATAAACTTCAGGAAAAGGTAATTAACTTTATAGAAGATAAGGTGTTGGAGCGTGTAAGTCGTTTAGAACGCCGTGCAAAACTAAGAAAAACAGTAGCAGATGCTTAAGTTATCTATTGAGCAAATAATAGATAAAATTGAACGGCAAGAATGTTTTGAAGCTATTACCGAAGATTATTCCTTTACACTTAAAATAGAAGAGTATACCTATTTTTTATGTGGTGCAGTACACGATGGGCATCAGTTTAGGAAAGAATTATGGGATAATTGTCTACATACGGAATATGACCGTTGGTATGAAGAAGATCCCTGTACAAAGCAAATGGTACAGTCTATGCCTATGGTTATTGCAGGTTGTGATAGTCGTTTTGAATATGATTTAAACAGAGCACCTTCTCAGGCGATTTATGAAGATGCTTGGGGTAAGAAGCTTTGGAAAAATCCTTTAAAAGATGGGCAGAAAGCTAAAAGCCTTGCCAAACATTCTAATTTTTATAAGGTGGTATTCGCTTTGATTTCAAAAATGAAATCTCTCTTTGGTGCTGCAATAGTGTATGACTTGCATTCCTATAACTGGAAGCGTTGGGAAAGACCAGTTCCGGTGATTAATTTAGGTACTGCAAATATTAATGTAAAGTTTACCGCTTTCGCGAAAGCATGGTGCACAACCCTTGCTACTATTGAACTTCCCAATGATATAGTGACTACTGCGGCCATTAATGATACTTTTGAGGGTAATGGTTATTTCCTAAAGAGCATTAGCCAGAATTTTGAAGACGTATTAGTACTAGCCACTGAATTTTCTAAAATATATTGTGATGAATACGAATATATTTTATTTCCAGAAGTGGTTACGGCAATAGAAAATCAGCTTAAAAACCGCATTAGAGCTCATGCAATATTTTTTTACAAAGAGTATATTCTTAAAAACAACCTACTTCCTGTTTAAACTTAGCTAAATCCTTATTTTTGTAGGCTATGAATACACAATCAATAGACACCTATGCTGCGCTTTTTGAAATTGATCAGAATCTTGATCGTTTAGTACATAACATAGAATTATTGAACTATCTCAATCCTTTGAACATTGAACAGGAAAAAAGACGTTTTTTTGCCTCCAAATACTCTGAGAATCCCACATTCAATTATCGAAAAATAAAATTCAGTCCGTTTAAATTACAGCGTTTGTTTTTTAATCAACGATTAGAACGCATAGAAGATGACGATTTCCGACGTTTATATAGAGATATTATTTATGAATATTCTGGTTTAATTGAGTGTATAGAGACCATAGGTAAAGGCAAACAGTTTTACTATAATTCACTCAAGGTTTTTGGAACTCCTAAAGAGCGTGATGTGGATAATGCTCGTTTTATTCTTCATTTTGAAGATGAAAATGAAGGTGATAAAATGATAGATAAATACTCTGCATCAGAGGCCCAGAGTTATTTTGAGGAGTATGGCAAGCGATATGATTTTGATTTTAGTATCAAGCAGAGTACCCATATTTCGGCAGCAGCTATGGTGCTCAATGCAACTAATTCATTAGTCTTAAAGAAAAATAATAGATTCTCTGATAATCAACTTAAAGTACTAGCTAATCATGAGATTGGAGTACATCTTGTTACTACTCATAATGGTAAATCACAGCCGTTAAAAATATTTTCCAATGGTTTTGTAAATAATACTGAGACTCAAGAAGGGCTTGCCGTACTTAGTGAATACGTGAGCGGGAATCTTACAATGCAACGATTAAAACAACTTGCGCATAGAGTAATTGCCGCAGATAGTCTCATTAAGGGATATAGTTTTGTAGATACCTTTGATCTTCTATTTAATCAATATAAGGTGGATAGAGATAAAGCCTGGCAGATTACGTTGCGTGTGCATAGAGGAGGTGGCTTTACAAAAGACTTTTTGTATTTGACTGGATTAAAAAAGGTCTATGATTATTATCAAAATAAGAAAGACCTTTCCTTATTACTTACAGGCAAGGTCACTTTGGAAGACTTACCCATTATTAATAAACTTATGAAAAAAGGGCTTGCCATTCCAAGCGCCCATATCACAGATTCTTATACCACCAACTTAAATAAAAACGCCAAGTTAGATTTTATTCTAAGTAATCTTAAGTAATAACATTTTAATAGAATAGTAATCAAAAAGCCTCAATGAAAGTGGTTAAACATCGAGGCTTTTTATATTAACCACAATAGGATATTAATAGATTGGACTGTTTTTATAAGTCACGTATCACTCTGCTAAGCGCGTGAATTACTCCATTTGCAGCTTGAACATCTGTGGCAATAATGAAATTTTCACCACCATCGGGATCAATAATTGCCGCTGGATCAGCTTGGATTGTAATCTCAGTTCCTCCCAAACTTGTTACACCTGTGCCATCTAAGCTAGGAAGTGCATCTGCTCTTACATTAGCTTCTGTTACAACATGTAATTCAAGAGTAGCAGCTAGCGTCGCTGTAGGGATCTCAGAAAGCTCAGTTAAACCTAAATCTGCTAGCAATGCATCAAAGGCTGTATTCACAGGAGCAAATACTGTGAAAGGCGCTGGCGATGTTCCATTAGGCGTTTGTAACACTCCTACATATGGGAAAGATGGATCAGCCGTTAATGCAGCTACTAACGAACTAAAATTAGGATCTGCTAAGGCAAAGGTTGTTACATCAGGTAATCCAATAACCTCATCTACCACGTGCACTACACCATTAGAAGCAACAATATCAGCCAAAGCAACATTAGATGTACCGTTTAATGTAAGCCCGCTATCTGTATTTATATATAGGCTTAAAGGCGCTGTCGTATCTCCATTATAAACAGCAGCTGTATTAACATAGCTATTAGATAAGGCTGCAGATAGGGCTACGGTATTTGGGATTAGGTGATTAGATAATAATTGGGCTAACACATCATTATCAACATCTTCTAAACCTATTCCATTTAGGAAAGCGTCAAAAGCATCATTGGTAGGAGCAAAGACCGTAAAATCTTGTTCGGTATCGCCTAGCAAGTCTGTAAATGTTGTATTCCCTTCATCTGTGAGAGCTGCTACTAATGAACTCAGGCTGGGATTGGTAGTTGCAAAAGTGACAAGAGTAGGTAATGCGATAACAGAGTCTACCGCGTGAATAACACCATTATCCGTCTCAATATCTGCCGTAGTTACACTGGACTGTCCATTAATAATAACTCCTGAGCTAGTGTCTATATACATATCTAAATTTGCGCCTGTAGAACTTTCTGTAGCTAAATTTTTAAAGTAGCCAGTTGATAATACATCAGAAGTTACAGAGATACCTAATACATGATTGAGTAGGATTTGTGTGAGGACATCATTGTCTACATCTTCTAATGCTGCTCCATCAAGAAAAGCATCAAAAGCAGCATTGTTAGGCGCAAAAACAGTGAAGGTTCCCGTACCAGCAAGGGTAGCGGTTAAACCGGTTTGATTTAATGCAGCCAGTAAACTACTATAATCTTCATTCCCAATTACAAAGTCGGCAATTGTGTTTGATTCTCCGTTATCGATGAAGTTTCCATTGTCATCGTCGTCTACGCAAGAAATGGAGGAAAAGAGCGTTATGGCAATAAGTGCTATTTTTGTAAAACTCATCAAATTTTTCATAGTAGTTTTTGTTTAGAGTAAATATAAAAAGACTCATACAGTCTTTGGATATAAAATGGAGTTAAAAATGATAAAGTACTTTTTTATTTTCTTTTTGATTGTAAATGCAATCACTATTAAAACAATTGCTCAAGAAGCTAATTCAAAGGATGAGCAAGGTCTTCGACATGGTGCCTGGGCCAAATATTATGAAGGCACAAAGCAATTAAGATATTCAGGAACATTTAATCACGGCAAAGAAGAGGGCACATTTAAATTTTATGATAAAAGTGGAGGCCATCCTGTTGCAACTAAATCATATACGCACGGAATAGACGATATAGATGTTAAATTTTATACAAAAGTGGGTAACTTGATAAGTGAAGGTAAGATGAACGATAGGTCCAAAGAAGGAGAGTGGCGCTATTATCATAATGATGGAAAGACCATTATGACAACAGAAAAATATCAAAATAATAGACTGGAAGGATTGCGCACGGTGTTTTTTGAAAATGGAAAAAAAGCACAAGAGACGATATATCAAAATGGATTGAAAGAGGGTAAGGATATCCATTACAATGAGACGGGTAGTGTACTAAAGGAGTTTATTTATGTCAACGATATTTTAGAAGGACCGGTAAAATTATACAATTACGATGGTAGCCTATTGCGAGAAGGAAATTATAAAGCAAACCGTAAACATGGAAATTGGAAATATTACAAAAATGGTAAATTAGATAAGACCGTTAAGTTCCCTCAAAATAAAATAGGGGTAACGCATTAATCATCTAGAGTGTCTTTGCTTGTTAGTCCATAAGATTTATGACGACTATTTAAAGAAAAAATGTTTCACACTCGCCACATAGCCCGCAAACTACTTGTTGGTATTAGTCTTCTATTTTTTACGACAACCACTTTTGCTCAAGAAAATTCTTTTAGTGAAGTGCAGTACTTTCTCGATTTGGTAAGAAGTGCAGATAAAAATGTTCATAACAATGCCTTTAGGTTTATTGAACAAAATTGGAAGCCTGAATACGAGATTATGGCTCTGGAGATTATGTATTTTGGCTATGACTCTTCTATAGGAGCAAAATTGGCAATACTACTACAACAGAAGACAGGGCAAACTGCAGGACTCGATTTTAATGCTTGGTATGCGTACTTATGGAATAAAGAGCAGAAATTACTTCCAGAATATGGCTACTTTAAGTCTCAACTGCATAAAGCAATAGATCCAAAATTTGAACATTACTTCCAAGGGAGACAGGAAACTAGTCTCATCCGTTTTGATGAAATACGATGGGGAGGAGTAGTACAAGATGGGATTCCTCCTTTGCGCAATCCAGAAATGATAACTGTAGATGAAGCTTCTTACTTGCAAGATGATAACATAGTCTTTGGAATAGAAGTAAATGGCGAAGCACGGGCATACCCAAAACGTATTCTTGCTTGGCATGAGATGTTTACAGATACAGTGCAGGGTATCCCATTAGCAGGAGTCTATTGTACCTTATGTGGTACTGTGATTTTATATAAGACTGAAGTAAATGGGGTGAAACACAAAATGGGAACAAGCGGGTTCTTATATCGTTCCAATAAAGTAATGTATGATGAAGCTACTCAATCGTTGTGGAGTACTTTAGAAGGAAAACCAGTAGCTGGACCGCTTGTAGGTCAAGGTATCCAGATGGATTACCTAAGTGTGGTAACGAGTACTTGGGGAGAATGGAAAAGAAGACATCCAGAAACTACGGTACTTTCTCTTAATACTGGACATAGAAGAGATTATGGAGAGGGTATTGCTTACCAAAATTATTTTGCAAACGATGATTTAATGTTTAATACGCAGCGCACGGACAAGCGATTAAAGAATAAAGAGTCCATTCTTGCCATCAAACTAACAGAATTTCCAGAAGAAATTGTGGCTATTTCTACGCGCTTTTTGAACAAAAACAGGATATTTCATACTACCATAGGGGATAAGAATTTAATTGTTCTTACTGATAAGTCAGGAGCTAATCGCGTGTTTAATGCGAACGAAACTCAATTTAAGAAACTTAAATCTTCTGATAAAGTTGAAGATGATTCTGGCAAACTATGGACTATTCAGGAGAATAAACTAGAGGCTACAGACGGTACTGTTTATGAACGTATCCATACTTTTAACGCTTTCTGGTTTGGATGGCAGGCGGCTTATCCAGATACTAAATTAATCAAGTAGCCGTACTCGATTAATTCCGTAATTTTGTAGACTAGTAGTATTAGTTGAAAAACAAAGAAAATGAAAACCGTAGTCGTAGGTCTTAGTGGTGGTGTAGATAGTAGCGTAACAGCCTATTTACTTAAAGAACAAGGCTATAATGTGGTTGGACTTTTTATGAAGAACTGGCACGATGATACGGTGACTATTTCTGATGAATGCCCCTGGCTAGACGATAGCAATGACGCTATGCTCGTAGCTGAAAAGCTCAATATTCCTTTTCAAACGGTAGACTTGAGTGAAGAGTACCGAGAGCGTATAGTAAACTATATGTTTAGAGAGTACGAGATGGGAAGAACCCCCAATCCAGATGTGCTTTGTAATCGCGAGATCAAGTTTGATGTATTTTTAAAGATTGCACTTTCTTTAGGTGCAGATTATGTGGCAACGGGACATTACTGCCAGAAAAGAACAATAGTAAAAGACGGAAAAGAAATTCATCAACTTATTGCTGGGGCTGATAATAATAAGGATCAATCTTATTTTTTATGTCAGTTATCTCAAGAGCAGCTCGCTAAAACGCTATTTCCCATTGGACATCTTCAAAAACCAGAGGTTAGAGAAATTGCTGCTCAGCAAGAACTAGTTACTGCCGGCAAGAAGGATTCACAGGGTTTATGTTTTATTGGAAAAGTGCGTTTGCCAGATTTTTTGCAACAGCAACTGAAGCCCAAAGAAGGCGTAATTGTAGAGATACCAGAAGAAAAAGTGCCTGTGATAGCAAGAGAGAAGGAGGCAAGTAACGCTTTCGCGAAAGCAGACCTAGCCGCATTAGCATCTAAGCCCGAATACCATATTACAGATGGTAAAGTGGTGGCAAAGCACCAAGGCGCACACTTCTTTACCAAAGGCCAGCGTAAAGGACTAGGCGTAGGTGGAATGGTAGAACCATTATTTGTAATTGATACAGACGTTAACGATAACATCATCTATACAGGACAAGGAAAAAGCCATCCTGGATTGTATCGTAAGGGATTATTTGTAAAGGAGGAAGAAATACATTGGATACGAGAAGATTTGCAACTTCAGGCAGATGAGCAATTAGAAGTAGACGCGCGTATACGATACAGACAAAAACTAGAAAAAGC
>JALZVV010000190.1 GCA_023299935.1 Dokdonia sp. | reverse complement strand
TTAAAATAGAGTCTCATATTACCATTATCTGAGTTAGCTTTCATTAACTCTTCATAATCGTCTCCTGCAAGAATACCCATAAGTTTAGTCTTCTCTCCTTGAAAATTAGTCGTAGTGCCCTCTTTTAAAGGATACACCATAATATTAACTTTGCGCACAGTTTTAAGAATCTTCTGTTGCTCAGGACTAAGAAGGTCTGAGTCACCACTTATCAAACTGGTAGGGACATCTACTAATACAAAATCACCGTTCTCCTGATTATCTACATAATACTCTTGAAGGGATTGTCCATCACCACAACTCGTTAGCGTAAATAGCGCTATGAGTAAAAGCGAACTTAATGTTACTATCTTCTTCATGGGATTATCCTTTTTTTGCATTTTCAACACCTTCTAAGGCATCACTACCTTTAAAGTTAAATTCTTGAGCAAGTTTTGAGATTTGCTTTAGGTCTATATTACCTGTCACTTGAAAGAAAACCGTACGTTCTTCTCCATCTATATTCCCAGTAAGAAACATCACAAATTCTTTTACATAATTATCATTACTTCCTGGCTTATAGTAGAACTTAGCGTTCCTACCATCATCATTTGCTCTCATTAATTCTGATAAACCTCCTCCAGAAACATATCCTGCCATTGTACTGCTCATATCTGCAGCAATAGCTGTCTTAGTAGTTGTAAACATTTTTACATTCTCTAAGTTATTTACTAGTTTAATATAAGCTTGCATTTCTGGGTCTGAAGAGTTCAAATCTACTTTACTCAAGAGTTTGAACATCTTTTGGTTCATTACCATAGAAGATACTCCGCGTACTGACTCAAATTTATCAAACTCGTTCTGTGCTGTAATCATCATAGATGAACAAAGCATTAACACTGCTATTACTATTGTTTTCATAATTTTCATTTTTGCTTTTTGTTAATACTAGGGGTTAAATTGTTTTTATTGTTTAATAAATTGGTTAGTGGTATTTTCAAATTCTTTTACAGTTCCTAACTGGGCGGTAGATTGCTGTATCATTTTTGTCATCATACCTAAGGCTTGCTTGGTTTTAAGCACAGCTACTTCTTGGTCCTGATAAGTGCCCGAATAACGTTCTTCTGGGTTATATTGACTTACAATACCTACAGTAAGTAAGACTGCCGCGGCTATCCCAGCTATCCATCTATAATTTGATGTTGTAGCTGGTAACTCCATAGGCTTAGTTACTGTTTCTTGTTGCGCTTTCGCGAAAGCGGAAAACATCCCAACATAAGCTTCTAAATGTGATGCTACCGTTGAACCTGTAAAATACTGGCGCAGTTCCTGCTCTTGTTCTAAGGTCGTTTCTCCCTCAAAATAAGTTTCCAGTAGTTGCTCTATCCTATTGGAGTCCATAATTTTGTTTTTTTATTAGTGCTTCTCGTATAGTCTTTCTGGCTCTTGAAAGTGCTACGCGAACTGCAACTTCATTCATTTCTAACATTTCTGCAATCTCTGCATTATTATATTGCTCTACATCTCTTAATTGAAGAATTAACTGCTGCTGAGCCGGTAATTCTTTCATTAATGCAAATACCCATTCTACATCACTAGCAACCTCTGTTTGCCTTACAGTATTACTACTATGATCCTCATAATTATTATGAACTATCTTAAGATTATTACTCTTTTTTGCTTTTAGCAAATCATAACAGTAATTCTTAGTCATTGTCATTGCAAAGGCCTCAATGCTTCTATACTTATCAAACTGTGACCGTTTTGTCCATAAACGCAGCAGAATCTCCTGAGTGGCATCCTGTGCTTCATCATCAGATATTAATAATCGCTTGGCCAAGCGATATAGCTTATCTTTAAATGCATCCGTTATTTTTATAAACGTTTTCTGATTCACAGTTCTTGGTTAGTTATAAGGTAGACGAATCGATATGCTATTTGTTACAAGAAAAAATTAAATTGCAACTAAACAGGCTTTAATGTCAAAAAATAGCCTTCAAAAATTGTAAATTTATGTACATTTAATCTTATGAAGAGTACTATAGATAATTTTTACGCCGCCTTTAAGAACCAGGATGCTGAGGCCATGGTAGCTTGCTATCATAAAGACATTAGATTTGAAGATCCTGCTTTTGGGGTGTTGGAAGGAGATCGTGCTTCAAATATGTGGCGTATGCTATTAGCTCCTGCTGAGGGTAAAGATTTTACTGTTACTTATTCTGATATCGCTTTTGATGAGCCTAAAGGAACTGCACACTGGGAAGCTAAATATACTTTTAGTCAAACCGGACGTAAAGTTCATAATAAGATAGATGCTCAATTTAACTTTAAAGACGGTAAAATAATCACACACAAAGACAGTTTTGATCTACATAATTGGGCAAGCCAGGCTATGGGATTTAAAGGACGCTTATTAGGAGGTACAGGCTTCTTTAAAAGAAAATTACAAACACAAACGAATAAGCTACTTGAAAAGTTTGAAGCAAATAAAAACGGCTAGTTAAAGACTAGCCGTTTTTATTATATATACTAGCTTTTACTAAAGCTTATCTACTATAATTAGGTGCTTCTTTTGTAATAGTTACATCGTGAGGGTGGCTTTCATTAATGCCACTCGCTGTAATTTTTACAAAACGACCTTTACCCTTAAGATCATCTATAGTTCCAGCACCACAATAACCCATTCCTGCCCGAAGGCCGCCTACAAATTGGTGAATACTTTCATTAAGTTCTCCTTTATAGGGCACACGGCCTACAATACCTTCTGGCACTAATTTCTTTATATCATCTTCTACATCTTGGAAATAGCGATCTTTAGAGCCTTTTTTCATAGCTTCCACAGAGCCCATCCCACGATACGACTTAAACTTACGTCCTTCGTAGATTATAGTTTCTCCAGGAGATTCTTTAGTTCCTGCAAGTAATGAACCTAGCATCACGCAGTCTGCTCCAGCGGCAATAGCTTTAGGAATATCACCTGTATAACGTATACCACCATCTGCTATAACCGGCACTCCACTACCTTTAATGGCTGCCGCACATTCTAAAACTGCACTAAACTGCGGGAATCCCACTCCAGCAACTACTCTAGTTGTACAAATAGATCCTGGGCCTATTCCTACTTTTACCGCATCTGCTCCAGCCTCTACTAGATATTTTGCTGCTTCTCCAGTAGCAATATTTCCAACTACGCAATCCAGATCTGGATAGGCTTTCTTTACTGCTTTTAACACAGTAACCACTCCTTTTGTATGACCGTGAGCAGTATCAATAACTATAGCATCTACACCGGCTCCTGCTAGAGCTCCAGCACGTTCTACAGCATCTCCCGTTACCCCTATTGCCGCCGCAACACGTAATCTACCAAACTTATCTTTGTTTGCGTTAGGTTTAAGCGTGAGCTTTGTGATATCTCTAAAAGTGATTAAACCTACCAATGTATTATCCTTTGTAACTACTGGTAATTTTTCAATCTTATGATTTTGTAGTATTTCTTCTGCCTGTAGTAATGAAGTTCCTTCACTTGCTGTTACCAGATTTTCTGAAGTCATTATTTCAGTCACTGGTCTGTTATTTTCTTTTTCAAATCGCAAGTCACGATTTGTGATAATACCTATTAGCTTTCCTGCATCATCTACAATAGGAATTCCACCTATACTATGCTCTCGCATTGCATTCTTTGCATCTTGAACAATAGCGGTTGTAGGTAAAGTTACTGGGTCAATAATCATCCCGCTTTCGGCACGTTTTACTTTACGTACTTTAGTCGCTTGTTGCTCAATAGTCATATTCTTGTGCAATACTCCTATTCCACCTTCTTGAGCAATAGCAATCGCCATACGGCTTTCTGTAACGGTATCCATTGCCGCAGAAACGATAGGTACATTTAAGACAATATTACGCGTAAATTGGGCCTTAATACTAACTTCTCTAGGCAGAACTTCAGAAAAAGCAGGTACTAATAGTACATCGTCATAAGTGAGGCCTTCTCCTAGAATCTTGTTTTCGTGTGCAGTCATAGCAATTAGTGTTTTGTGTTCCGCTTTCGCGAAAGCGTAGTCTGTAAGAAGAACTACCTATTAACATATAATTGCGTGCAAATATACGATGAATAATCTAGTTTTATGTTCCAATTTAAAGCCTAGTTACAACTTAAACTGCAGTGTGGTATAAAACGTGCGTGGTTCTGCAGGAATTATTCCAGGACCCGGATATCCGGTTGCTCTTCTGGTAAAGTATTCATTATCCAATAGGTTGTTTACTCCCGCTTCTAAACGCCATTTCTTGTACGTATATGCCGCAGATAAATCCAATACACCATAAGAAGGTATTGCCCCTTCAATACCTCGTTGATTATCTGTTACATCCTGAGCGGCATTAGTCGCATCTGTAAACTGCTCAGATAAATAGGTGTATTGCAAACTACTAGTGAAATTTTTATATCCAAAGTTGACTCCTGTTTTTAGGTTGACTTCTGGAAGAAATTCTACTTGATTACCTTCTACATTTGTAGCATCAGATTCTAAATATTCTGACCGTGTATAAGCAAGATTAACAAAGGTGCTTAATTTAATATATTCCTTTTCTGCAAAAAAAGTATTCTTTATATTCCAGTCTGTAAAGAACTCAAGTCCATAAATAAAAGCATCTCCTATATTGCCCCTGCGTCGTTTTATACTACCATCTGTATCCTCAAAAAGTACTTCTCCTAGCCTGTTATCATAGCGTAATCCAAAAACACTTACATCATAAGACAGTTTACTGTCTAAAGTACCTCTTCCACCCAAATCAATCGTATAGCCATCTTCATCAGTAATGTTTTCATCAATCACAAATGATGGATTTACTACCCGTATATCACTAAAAGTAACTGACCTAAAATTCTGACTAAAATTTCCATATAATTCAAGATCCGGAGAAGCCTTATAGGTTGTTCCTAGACCTAGCAGCACAAAATTGCGCTCAAAGGTTCTATTATCTTGAAGTTCATTCCTAAAATCTACCGTCTCACCGTCTAATAAAAATCCGATTTCTAAAAAATCTCCTTCACTTTCTGTCTTAATGTATTCCCACCTAAAGCCTGGAGTGATCGCCAACTTATCTGATATATTAAAAATATTCTCTCCAAAAATAGCGAGATTTCTGTTTGGGAAATCAAAATCTGCTTGTCTCTCAAAATCAGGAAACTGTTCATCTGCAAAAGTAAAATCTGCATTGCTACCATCACTTCCTGGCCCTTGCCTTTGAGAATTATTTGCATCGTAGTATTTACTTCCTAACAGTAAAACATTGTTTTGATTTCCTAAGTCATATCGGGTTAAAAATCGTCCCTCTACTCCCCAATTTCCAAAATTATCAACTAGTAATTCTCGAACACCATTCTCATCCGGCTGACTCACTCTATTGTCTCTAAACCCAACAGCAGATCGAGAAGCGTCTAAACCGAAAAAGTGTAGACTCGCTTCAGTCTTCTGGGTGAATTCATGTTCTAATCGCAAAGAATACACCGTCCAATCAATATCAAACCAGTTACGTGCTCGATTACTAAAATCTGGATTTGTAATAAATTGCGCATCAGTGAGACCCCCTGCTTGCTGTGCGAGATAATTAAATAAGGTAAGCTCGCCCTCTATTTTTGTTTTAGGCGTTAATTGATAGCCTAAATGTGCATAATAATTACGACTG
>JALZVV010000189.1 GCA_023299935.1 Dokdonia sp. | reverse complement strand
CGGGACGCGATAAACACACATAATACTAGAAATGAAAAAGCCCTGCGCAAAGGCAAGGCTCTCTAATGTCGGGGTAGCAAGATTCGAACTTGCGACCTCCTGCTCCCAAAGCAGGCGCGATAACCGGGCTACGCTATACCCCGAATAATTATTGGGATGCAAATATACTAGTATTTCTGAGAAAGAAATTATTTTTGAACAGAAATTTAAACCCCAATCCAACGAAACCAACAATCGCTTAAATTCCTACCTTTGTGTAAAATAATCCGAATATGCTCATTATAGGAATTGGTGGCGGCACAGGAAGCGGCAAAACAACCGTAGTCAATCAGATCATTCAAGAATTACCTGAAGGAGAAGTTACCGTGATATCCCAAGACTCCTATTACAAAGACCTTTCTCATTTCTCAATGGAGAAACGAGTACAAGTCAATTTTGACCATCCTAACGCCATAGATTTTGACTTACTCGTACAGCATTTGATACTGCTTAAAGAAAACACCTTTATTGAGCAGCCGGTTTACTCCTTTACAGCACATAACCGCACTAAAGAAACCCTACATACTACGCCTAAAAAAGTAATTCTAGTAGAAGGGATATTAATTCTCACTAATCCCGAATTGAGAGCATTGTTTGATATCAAAGTATTTGTTCAAGCAGATAGCGATGAGCGACTTATACGCAGACTAAAAAGAGATATTTCAGAACGAGGCAGAGACCTTGATGAAGTCTTAAGCCGTTATCAAAATACTTTAAAACCAATGCATCAACAGTTTATTGAACCTACAGCTTCCTTTGCAGATATTATTATTCCTAACAATAGATATAATAACGTGGCCATAGACATCGTTAGAACCATAATTAATGAGCGTTTATCATAGGGTTTTAGTATCTTCGTTACAATGGGAATAAAGGGACTGAAAAATAAAAAATGGTTTAGAATTATAAGTAACAAATACGTGCTTATCTTTTTAATATTTTTAGTTTGGATGTTCTTCTTTGACGGGAATTCCTACCTTATTCATAGAGAGCTCAATCAAGAAAAAAATAAGCTTCAAGGCAATAAAGAATACTTTAATAGTGAAATCCATGGAGACAAATCTCAAATCACAACCCTAAAAGACAGTGTGGCTTTAGAACGTTTTGCTCGGGAAGAGTACTTTATGAAAAAAGAAAACGAAGAAATCTACATTATAGAATACGAAGATAGTATCCCTAAAAAAGATGACTAAAAAAAACCTTTTTACAGACTTCCCTCCCATTTCGGCTAAGGCGTATAAACAGAAAATACAAGTAGACCTTAAAGGAGCAGATTACAATAACACCCTCGTTTGGAAAACGCCAGAGGGCATTCATGTGACCCCTTTTTACCATAGCGATACCCAGACAACACCCTTGCCTAGCATTGCGACTCCCCAACAATGGTTTATTGGAGAAGATATATTTGTGCTAGATGCAAAAGTAGCCTCGGCAACCGCCATAGAGGCTATTAACAATGGTACAGAAGCAATTCATTTTATAGCAGATGCTCCTTTTGATATTGACGCTCTTTTAGCACCGCTCCAGGATTATCCCATTCCTTTACATTTTGAATTAAGATTTTTGGATTCCGCTTCCCGAAATGAATTCGGGCCAAGTTTCGCGAAAGCGTTACTAAGCAAAACAAAAAGTCTACAAATTAATGCCTATCTTAATTTTGATATTTTAGGCAATCTCACCCGTGATGGTAAATGGTATTCTTCTGCCGAAAATGATCATAAGTATCTTCAAGATATACTTAAGCAACAGGGCAATATTCTCGCTGTAGATACTGCGCACTACCAACAGGCTGGTGCGACAATAACGCAACAACTTGCTTATGGATTAGGGCATCTTAATGAGTATTTAAATTTTGCCGAAAAGCAGAAAATCAACATAGACAGCATTCAATTTAGAGCAGCTGTTGGTTCCAATTACTTTTTTGAAATGGCAAAGTTAAGAGCGCTTAGAATGCTCTTTAACCTCATCAAAAAAGAGTATATAGTAGCTAAGCATACGGAGTGTCGTATTCTGGCGCGTCCTTCTAGCCGCAACAAGACCATTTATGATTATAATACGAATATGCTCCGTACCACTACGGAGTGCATGAGTGCAATTCTAGGAGGAGCAGATACGGTTATTAATAGTCCTTACGACGCGATTTATCACAAGACCAACAACTTTGGACAGCGTATTTCCCGCAATCAACTCATTATTCTTAAGAAAGAGAGTTACTTTGATGCTGTGAGCAATCCCGCTGATGGCACATATTACGTTGAATCACTTACACAAGAGTTAGCAAAAAAAGCCCTTACTATATTTAAAGAAATAGAAGCCTCAGGAGGATTCTTAAAACAACTTCATGAAGGCACGATACAAAGAAAGATAAAAGAAAGTGCCCAGAAAGAACAAGAAGATTTTGACCAAGGCAATACGGTACTCTTGGGTACTAATATTCATCCCAATCCTCAGGACAAGATGAAAAACGAGTTAGAGCTCTACCCTTTTGTCAAACAAAAGCCAAGAAAAACAATGATAGAACCAATAATTGCTAGACGACTATCAGAAAGTATAGAACAAGAGCGATTACAATCAGAAGTTTAATACATTTATTATGAAACCTTTTTTACTTATCATCCTAACAACACTTGTTTTAAGCTGTAATAAAACGCCTAAACTAGATTATAAATATGGCGATAAAGAACAGCTTATCATTTGTGCAAATCAAAACAATGCACTGTTAAACGAGGCATTATATAGTTTTGAAGAAGATATTTTAAAATCTAATCCTTCACCTACTAAAACGCTGAATGCTGCTTACGCGCAGTATATTTATAAAGGAATGTTAGGAACAATGCCCTATACTAAAATTGCAAATGAACACAGCTTAGCAATAAGAGACCAACTTATAACCGAAGGGATTATTAATACAACAGGAGCAAAAAGCAATCTTAATTATGAGCACCCTGCAGTGCAATGTATTATTAACAAAATAGAAACAGAAGATATAAAAAGGACTATAAATGCTTTATTAGAAGTGAACGGTATGGATCCTGGACTATTTAGTTCAAGACTAAGGAATTTTGGTAGAGAAGCGGCTAAAAGCAGATATGAAGCCACTTTTATTGCTTTAGATAGTTATTATCAGAATTTGGTAGGCATTAGTCTTGATTCAGAATAAACAAATGAGTAGAAAAAATCTAGCACATATCAGTTTAGATTCGCTTTCGCATCCACCAGATGAGAAAGCGCAAAAAGCAGAAAACACTTCTCAAATTGAGACGCTTACTACTGCCGAAAATATCGAACTCAAGAAGAAATATACGGCATTGGATATTGAATATCTTGAGCATATAGATTATGTGGCGGGAATGCCCCCTTACCTGAGAGGCCCCTATAGCACAATGTATGTAAGAAGACCTTGGACGATACGGCAATATGCAGGATTTTCAACCGCTCAAGAAAGTAATGCCTTTTATAGGCGCAACCTTAAAGCTGGGCAAAAAGGGCTCTCGGTTGCTTTTGATCTGGCTACTCACAGAGGTTACGACAGCGACCACGAGCGTGTGGTTGGTGATGTAGGAAAAGCAGGCGTGGCCATAGATACCGTAGAAGATATGAAAGTGCTCTTTGACCAGATTCCTTTGGATCAAATGAGCGTTTCTATGACTATGAATGGTGCTGTTCTTCCCATTATGGCATTTTATATTGTTGCTGCTCAAGAGCAAGGCGTTGACCCTGCTGAATTAGCAGGAACAATTCAAAATGATATCCTTAAGGAGTTTATGGTACGTAATACCTATATCTATCCTCCTTCTCCATCTATGAGAATTATCTCAGACATCTTTGAGTATACGGCAAAAGAAATGCCTAAATTTAATAGTATTTCAATCTCTGGATATCATATGCAAGAAGCAGGAGCTACCTGCGACATTGAGCTTGCTTATACCCTGGCAGATGGTTTAGAGTATATTAGAACGGGCTTGAAAGCAGGAATGGAAATTGATAGTTTTGCTCCTAGATTATCATTTTTCTGGGCCATTGGGATGAATCATTTTATGGAGATCGCAAAAATGCGTGCTGCTCGTATGTTATGGGCAAAAATTGTAAAACAATTCAACCCACAAAATCCAAAATCGCTCACCCTAAGAACACATTGCCAAACCAGCGGTTGGAGTCTAACAGAACAGGACCCATTTAATAATGTTGCAAGAACCTGCATAGAAGCTTCGGCAGCGGCTTTTGGAGGCACTCAAAGTCTTCATACCAATGCACTGGACGAAGCCATCGCATTACCAACAGATTTTTCTGCACGTATCGCAAGAAACACACAAATTTACCTTCAAAAAGAGACCCAAATAACACGTACAATTGATCCTTGGGCTGGCAGTTATTATGTAGAATCATTAACCCACGAGATTGCCCAGAAAGCTTGGGAACTTATTGAAGAGGTAGAAGATCTTGGTGGTATGACCAAAGCCATAGAAGCTGGGATTCCTAAACTTCGTATTGAAGAGGCTGCTGCTCGCAAACAAGCACGAATAGATAGTGGTCAAGACATTATCGTAGGCGTAAATCAATATCGCCCTACAGAAGATGAACATCTTGATATACTCGAAGTAGATAATACTAAAGTAAGAGAAGGGCAACTTGCTAGCTTAGCTACCATTAAGGCGCAAAGAGACCCAATAAAAGTTACTCAAGCCCTTGAGGCATTAACCCAAGCCGCAAAGACGGGTAAAGAAAATTTACTCGCTTTAGCAGTGACAGCAGCACGAGAACGAGCTACTTTAGGGGAGATTTCGGATGCCTTAGAAAAAGTGTACGGCAGGCATAAAGCAGCCATAAAATCATTTAGCGGAGTGTATAGTAAAGAGATAAAAAAGGATCCCGCTTTCGCGAAAGCGCAACAGCTCGCAAACCAATTTGCAACGCAAGACGGGCGTAGACCTCGGATAATGATTGCAAAAATGGGCCAAGATGGCCACGATAGAGGTGCTAAAGTAGTGGCTACTGGATATGCAGATATAGGATTTGATGTAGATATAGGTCCCTTATTCCAAACTCCTAAAGAAGCTGCAAAGCAAGCTATGGAAAATGATGTTCATATTCTAGGGGTTTCCTCATTAGCTGCAGGTCACAAAACACTGGTACCTCAAGTAATTGCTGAACTTAAGGATTTAGGCAGACCAGACATAATGGTTATTGTAGGAGGCGTCATCCCGCAACAAGATTATCAATTCCTTTTTGATGCTGGCGCAGCAGCCGTTTTTGGACCAGGCACAAAGATAAGTGAAGCTGCAATTGGACTCCTTGAGATTATGATTGATTAAGCTATACGATTTAACACAGTGTTATGTAAGGCTTTACTATAACCACAGACTATTTACCCTATGATTTCTATCATATTAAAAAGCTATATTATGAAAAATACAATCCTTGCAATCGTCCTAATAATATCATCATTATCTACTGCCCAAAACTTCACCTCAGGAACCGCTACCTTGCAAAATGGCACCGTCTTATCTGGAAAAATGGAAATTGATAATAACCTAGGGGAATTACTAGTAAAGAATGGAATCAAAACTATAGCCTATAATCTATCACAGGTGACACAGGCCCAAATTGGAAAAACAACATACAACCCTTTTAAAATAGGAGATACTAATTATCTGGCATCAAATCTCAATGACACAAACAGTAGAGCTTCTTTGTACAAAATAGGAGCCAATGAGTACTTAATTTCTGCTAATGGTAATCATAAAAGCTTTAATACGAGCACAGAGCAAAATTTAATCCCTGGAATACTATCGCTATTGTATAATGACTGCAACGATATTAGAGCCAGTATAGAAAGGGAAGATCGCATCAAGAAAGAAGAACTTCTTGAGTTCACAAATCAATACAACAATTGCAGTTATAGCGATTATGCCCCCACAGATAAGGAGATTGCACGTGCTAAAAAACACAATACAGATCAGGCTTCATTTTATGTAGGTATAGGAGGAAATCTTAATAATGTAAGCTTTAGAAACAATGATGATACAGAGGGAGTTGTAGGAGGAGGTTTTAGATTAGGCGTCACTGCAAGCCCAGCGTTTCTTAACAAAATACAGGGAAATCTATTTGTGTATTTAGAAGGCTCCGGGAATTTTGCAGGAGATCAAGACTTCGAAAATAATACCAACCCAGTTAACTTTAGTGTAAATTCCTTTCGTGCTCAATTAGGGTTTGAATACCTATTTAATAAAAATGGAGCTATCAAACCGGTAGTTGGTGTTGGTTTTGGGGTTACCTCAGATTCATTTTCTGGAACCATATTGGATAATGATTTTGATATAGATGGCGGAAATCCTTTTATTTCACCAAGAATAGGAGCTCGTTTCAAACTAAAAAACGACAAACATATAGGTGTTATGATAGAATATATTTCTTCATACGATAACGACCTTACTTTCCCTACTCAATCTGGGATAATACCTTTAGAAGCAACCAGTGAAAACATAGGAATTGGAATTAATTATTATTTCTAAACCTGTTTCATAGCATTTGCGACCATTTAACTTTCAAAACGCATTTTATAAACCCATTATAAATTGTATTTTTACCTATTAAATTTCCTCAAATTTATATGGGTAAAATTATAGCTATTGCAAATCAAAAAGGAGGTGTGGGTAAGACCACAACTTCGGTAAATCTGGCCGCCAGTCTAGGCGTATTAGAAAAAAAAGTCTTGCTAATTGATGCAGACCCTCAGGCTAATGCTACCTCAGGACTTGGTATAGATGTGGATAGTGTATCTATTGGAACCTATCAATTACTAGAACATACCAATACGGCTCAAGAAGCTATTATCCCTACAGACTCCCCTAATCTAGATATCATTCCTGCCCATATTGACCTTGTTGCTATTGAGATAGAACTCGTAGATAAGGATAATAGGGAATATATGATGCAACAAGCAATAGGGCATTTACGAGATCAATATGATTATATTTTAATTGATTGCGCTCCGTCTTTAGGCCTACTTACCCTAAATGCACTTACCGCATCAGATAGCGTCATTATCCCTATACAATGTGAGTATTTTGCTCTGGAAGGTCTAGGAAAGCTGTTAAATACTATTAAAAGTATCCAAAAAATTCATAATGAAGCATTGGACATTGAAGGCTTGTTACTAACTATGTATGATTCTCGTTTACGACTTTCTAATCAAGTCGTAGAAGAAGTGCAAAAACATTTTAGCGGCATGGTGTTTAAAACCATCATACAACGTAATGTGAAATTAAGTGAAGCTCCTAGTTATGGTGAAAGCATTATTAACTACGATGCAAGCAGTAAAGGAGCAAGTAACTATTTAAGCTTAGCTCAAGAGCTCATTACAAAAAACAATATTACTAATGGCTAAAGCAACAAAAAAACAAGCATTAGGACGAGGCCTTTCTGCCCTGCTCAAGGACCCTGCAAATGACATAAAAAGTGCAGAAGATAAAAATGCAGATAAGGTTGTAGGTAATATTATTGAACTTGAGTTAAAAGATATTGAGGTTAACCCTTTTCAACCCCGTACGAGCTTTAATGAAGAAACCCTGCGTGAGCTGGCATCCTCCATACGAGAATTAGGAGTAATACAGCCCATCACAGTGCGTAAGCTTAGTTTTGGAAAATACCAATTAGTTTCTGGTGAGCGTCGTTTTAGAGCTTCAAAACTGGTAGGCAATACTACCATTCCTGCTTACATTAGGATTGCAAATGACCAAGAAAGCCTAGAAATGGCTTTGGTAGAAAATATACAACGTCAAGATTTAGACCCCATAGAAATCGCTTTATCCTATCAAAGATTGATAGATGAGATACAACTTACTCAAGAGCAAATGAGTAATCGTGTGGGAAAAAATCGCTCTACGATTGCAAATTATCTTAGGCTGCTTAAACTAGACCCCATTGTACAAACAGGAATGCGCGACGGCTTTCTGTCTATGGGACACGGCAGGGCATTGATTAATATTGAGAATACGGGTGATCAATTAGATATTTACGAAAAGATAATTACTGATAAACTTTCGGTGAGACAAACCGAGGCTTTTGTAAAAAACTACCATAATACAGCATCTACAGAGGTTCCTGAAATAGCTGAAACGCCTAAATTCATTAAAAAGGGAGTCAAAGATTTTGCTTCTTATTTTGGCGCTAAAGTGGATGTGAAAGTTGGCAAAAATGGAAGAGGAAAAATATCCATCCCGTTTTCTTCAGAAGAAGATTTTAATCGTATTCAGAAACTAATAAAACGTGCGAAGTAATAAGCAACTACTTGTCGTATTGTTTTTGATTGTTTCCGCTTTCGCGAAAGCACAAACCCCCACACTCTCCACAGAACTTCCAATCATCTCAGGTGATGAAATTACGGAAAGTGAAGCTTATGACCCTCTAAGACCTGCCAGAGCTGCATTTTATGCTGCTTCTCTTCCGGGTTTAGGCCAAATTTATAATAAAGATTATTGGAAAATACCCTTGGTATATGGAGCCTTAGGCACTGGTGTCTTTGTAGCTGTAGATAGCGATCAAGAATTCCAACGGTTTAGAACCGCTTTCAAACAGAGACTAGCCGGAAGACTGGATGAGTTTTCTGAATTAGACCCTGAAACAGGAGTTATTACAGAAGTATTTAGTGACGACGCGCTAATACGCGGTCAAGATATTTTTAGACGTCGTAAAGAACTAGCTATTTTAGTAACAGCAGGTTTATATGTATTGCAAATTATTGAAGCAAATGTAGATGCACACCTAAGCCAATACGATGTAGATGATGATATTACTTTTGCTCCTGATGTTCAATTAGATGGTTTGGGCCTTGGCCTGAATTATGGTTTTAAACTAACCTACGCCTTAGACTGATGAATATTGCACTACTAGGCTATGGTAAGATGGGAAAAGCTATTGAAAAAATTGCTGTAGAAAGAGGGCATCACATTGTCCAGAAAATAGGTAGGAATGATGTACTTAATCCTAAGGGTGTGGATGTCTCTATCGACTTTAGTTTACCAGAAGCAGCTGTAACAAACATAAGCTCTTCTATTGCCAATGGTATTCCTGTTATTTCTGGCACAACCGGTTGGCTAGAAGACTATGACAAAGTCGTTGCCTTGTGTAGAGAAAAAAAAGGAGCTTTTATTTATGCCTCTAATTTTAGTGTAGGTGTTAATTTATTTTTTGAGCTTAATAAGAAATTAGCTCGCCTTATGAATAAGCGTGAAGACTATCACATTGGTCTTGAAGAAATTCATCATACACAAAAACTAGATGCACCAAGCGGGACTGCTATTACGGTAGCAGAAGGCGTTATAGAAAATTCGCATTATAATAACTGGAAGCGTACTACAGAAAATAAACAGACATTTTCTAATACTGATGTTCGCATTCAGGCGGTACGAGAAGGCAAAGTGCCCGGAACGCATATAGTAACCTATAAGAGTGCCATAGATACCCTCAAGATTTCTCATGAAGCACATTCTAGAGATGGGTTTGCCCTGGGAGCTGTTGTTGCTTCAGAATGGATTCTCGATAAAAAAGGTGTATTTTCGATGGGCGATGTATTAAACATATCTTAATAACGTAACAATATAATTACACAAACAACTAATCACCACAAAAGCATTTAGATTATGGCAATGACGCAATGGATACTCTTTTTCTTAGTGATACAAGTGATTCACTTTTTAGGCACTTGGAAACTATATGTAAGAGCAGGGAGACAAGCTTGGGAAGCCGCAATTCCTGTTTACAATGCTGTGGTATTAATGAAAATAATTAATCGTCCTTGGTGGTGGACTATTTTACTCTTTATCCCTATTGTAAATCTATTAATGTTTCCTGTAGTTTGGACAGAGACTGCGCGTAGTTTTGGGTTTAACACCTATAAAGATACAGCGCTTGTTGTCTTAACCTGTGGCTTATATCTTTTTTATATTAATTATGCTACAGATGCTCCTTATATTGAAGATAGAAGTCTGCAACCTAAAAGCAGTAATGGTGAGTGGGTAAGCTCTATCATCTTTGCGGTTGTTGCTGCAACCATTGTACACACCTATTTTATGCAGCCCTTTGTGATTCCTTCTTCTTCATTAGAAAAGACATTATTAGTAGGAGACTATTTACTAGTAAGTAAGTTTCATTATGGGGCCAGAACACCTATGACCACGGTAGGCACGCCTATGCTGCACGATTCCATACCTGTATCCCACGTAAAGAGCTATGCTTCTAAACCGCAACTTCCCTATTTTAGACTTCCTGGATTTCAAAACATAAAGCGCAATGACATTGTGGTTTTTAGCTGGCCAGTGGATACACTTGAAGACATTAGACCAGGTCATATGAAAGGTAGTGTGCGCAAACCCGTAGACAAAAAATCTAACTATGTAAAACGCTGTGTAGGGATGCCTGGAGATTCTCTCGAGGTACGTGATGGTTATGTTTATATTAATGGAAAACAAAATGACCTGCCAGATAGAGCTAAGATTCAGTTTAGTTATCTGGTTCAAACGAATAAAGAAATCTCTCAACGTACTTTTATTAATCGATATGATATTACAGATGGTGCACAGAGGATACAAGGAGGCTATTTTATTGCAGCAGCAGCAGAAGAAGCCATTGGACGACTAAGAAATCATCCTGATGTAGTGAATATCACACCGTATAAAGGAAAGGAAGGAGAAGCCGTAGAAGGTAATTTTCCTGACTCCCCGCTATATAAAAACAATAGAGATTTTTTTGGCCCCATTTATATTCCTGAAGCAGGAAAGACAGTTTCCATTACCCCAGAGACCATTCCCTTTTACGAAAGAATCATAGAAGTATATGAAGGTTATGAAATGGGAGAAGAACGTTCCCTTAAAGTAACTGGAACTCAAGTTTTACTTAATGGAAGTCCCATAACCGAGTATACCTTTAAACAAGATTATTACTGGTTAATGGGAGATAATAGACATAACTCACAAGATGCTCGTGCTTGGGGCTATGTGCCCTATAATCATGTGGTAGGCAAACCAGTATTTGTTTGGTTTAGTTTAGACCCTAACCAGAAAGGATTTCTTAACCGGATACGCTGGGATAGAGTTTTTACTACGGTAAGCGGCAGCGGAAAACCTACAAGTTTTAAATGGGTACTTTTTATACTTATGGGACTATTTGTAGCTAGTTTCTTTAAGAAGAAAAAACCGGCAACAAAGTAAATTGTTTTGAATACTGTTCTAATCCACCCCAACTATGGCTGCCCTATAGCGCAATACGCTGCAATTGCCCAAGGCTACACGCTACGGTTTGAGGCTAAGGATAATTATCAGAAACAAACCTACCGCAATCGCATGAAGATTGCGACCTCATCAGGTATATTAACACTTACCATACCTATACTTCATAACAAGAACACAAAGGAGCGCCAGCAGAGTTTTGAGGTACGAATAGAGAATACATTTCACTGGCAGCGTGACCACTGGAGATCCTTAAAAGTGGCCTATCAGACTTCTCCCTATTTTGAATATTATGAAGATATTTTTGAACCGCTGTATCATACTGCCTATGACAAACTCATTGATTTTGTTCTAGCCTTGCACGAGATTATTATGGATTGTTTACAGCTTGAAAACACCTTCACCTACACCTCTATTTATGAGAAAAATCCAGAAGGAATATCAGATTTTAGACACCTTACCTTAGCAAAAAAAGACCCAGCCATTACATTTCCAGATTACCACCAGCTGTTTCGAGACAAGCACGGTTTTCTAGCCAATCTAACGGTATTGGATCTGCTTTTCAATGAAGGGCCTAATGCCATAAGCTATTTAGAAGGTGTTGACTTTACTTCTTAATAGTAAAAGATGCCAGAATAGGTTCGTGGTCTGAAAGTGCCAAGTTATAATTCTCAAAATACGTTACTTCAAATTTTGGATCTGTAAGCACAAAATCAATGCGCAAAGGAAGAAAATCAAAAGTGAAAGTTCGCCCTGTTCCTGAACCCGCTTTCGCGAAAGCATCCTCTTTATCACCTTTTATTTTACGATAAATATAGGATGTAGAACTGTTATTAAAATCTCCTGCTACTATCACTGGATATGGACTTGCCTTTTCATTTATAAGAAATTCCTTTACTTGTTGCTCCTGCCGCTTAAAAGCATCACCCATTCGTCCTATTAGACGTTTGGAATCTTCTTGCTGCAACTCGCTAAATTTGGATGAGACCCTCAAAGACTGTAAATGCACATTATACACTCGTATAGTATCTTGCTTTACTACAATATCTGCATAGATAATATTGTTACTGGTCTTTTTAAAGTCCAAAGAGCCAGAATTGATAATGGGATATTTGGAATATATAACCTGGCCAAAACTCGTTTTAAAAGGCTTCATTTTTTTAAACTGAAAAGGGTATGACAAATCCATTCCACTTTCTAGCTCAGCATATTCCTGAAAGCAAATGATATCAGGATTCTCCTTCTTAACAAAACCATATAACTGAGCTTGAATTTCCTTACGATTATCATAACCATTAGTATTAAAAACTCGCAAATTATAGTTCATCAACTTAATATCTCCTGGCGTTGCAGAAGTATCATCACTCCATTTATACAAACCAGAAATATGGTTAATCCCTATTAACAAAACTAAAGCAGATAAGAGAAATTGTCTTTTAAAACCCAATAACCAGTACAGCACAAATACGGTATTAATAAGTAATAAAACCGGCAACAATAAACTTAATACAGAAAGTGTGGGAAATACTTTTGGAGCTACATAAGGTAGCACATAACCCAATAATAGAAGAAGGGCAAAAATGCTGTTAAAAAGGAAGAATAGCTTATTAAGTAAACTTAATTTTTTCATCCTTAATGATCGTCTTTACCGGCTTTAAAAAGAAAATCTTTTTCTGATTTTGAGAGACTCTCGTAACCACTCTTACTAATCTTGTCTAAGATGGCATCAATTTTTTGTTGTTTTTGAGACTTATTAGGCTTCGTAGTGCTTGCCGCATTTGCGCTACCTTTCTTATTCCTTTTGTGCACGGCACGCATAGGTGCCTTCTTGCGTTTAGGGGTCTTAGAAACCCAACCTGCAACACTATTCATTAGTTTTTCAAACCATTCTCCTATATCATTCCCTTTGGCTAGTTGTCGCGCATATACATAGCCAAAAATAGCACCTCCTATATGCGCTACAAGACCTCCTTTGTTATCCGAAGAACTTAGTGACAAGATATCTATAGCAACAAAAGCTACAGCAATATGCCAAAGCTTAATATTAAAAGTAATAATTCTGATTGCTGTATTAGGCGTATAAGCGCCTATAAAAACAAGTATCGCCATTACTGAAGCAGAGGCACCTACTAAATAACTATTCTCTTCTAATGCAGGAATCGTATTGGATAATGCAAAAAACAGGAATCCTCCAGAAATTGCCCCTAAGAGATAAATGCTAAGAAACCTGCGTTCTGAAAATAGATTGAGTATAAAACGTGAGATAAAATACAAGCCCACCATATTCCATAACAAATGCCTAAATCCACCATGTAAAAAGCTATAGGAGAGTATAGACCATGGCTGCATTAAAAAATCGAAAGGCTCATTGGGTAGTACAAAGTATTTTTGGAGAGGAAAGAAATCTATACTCGTTATCCAGGGTAAAAAATTAAAAACAAGATACACCGCAACATTAATCACAATCAATTTGATAGCAATATTGGCAGTTTTATATCTAGAAGTAAGGGACTGTGTAGCCATATTAATACCAGCGTTTGTCGTTAAAACTATTCTTTTTCCAATAGTACATCATAATAAACCCGAACAAAGCTCCTCCTAAGTGTGCCCAATTTGCAATATTTTGTCCAAAAATTGAAAAACCAGTCACCCCTGAAAATAAATCTATTAAGAGTAATCCTGGAATAAAGTATTTTGCTTTTATTGGAATAGGTACAAAAATTAAGCCTAAAGAAGCATTAGGAAACAACATGCCATAGGCCACAAGCACTCCATAGATTGCTCCAGAAGCTCCAACAGCAGGTATATTATACGAACCAAATAAATCTTGAGCAGCCTCAATAGGAATTCTAGTTGATTCCATATAACTGCCCGGCTGCAAAGTTTTACTCAGCATATCAGCAATCTCAGTAGGTGTAATCCCTGAGCTTATAAGCACATCATATCCCGATTGGAAATGATAATAATTCACTAAAGTATGAATCAAGGCCGCCCCTAATCCCGCCGAAAAATAAAAGAAAACAAAACGCTTTTGACCGAGGGCATTCTCAATTGGACTACCAAACATCCAAAGAGCATACATGTTAAAAATTAAATGCATTGGACTAGACAGGTCATGCATAAACATATGTGTAATGGGTTGCCATAATTGAAACGCAGGATGCTCAACAAACCAAAGTGCAAATAGCTCCATTGACTGATCGTGACCAATTGCAAATTGTGACCCCAAATAAAACACAACGTTTACTATTAATAATAACTTAACCGTATCTGTGATTCTACCCATTACTTATTGAAATTTACGTTCTAATTCATCACTACTTATCGTGACAAATGTGGTTCTATGTCCTGGTGAAACTGTAGGTTCTTTACAAGCAAACAAACTATTTACAAGATGTTCTCTTGAGGTTGCATCTAGTGGTTCTCCACTTTTTACCGCCATACTCTTTGCCATACTCTTTGCCAGAGCATCGGTCTGACTAAAACCTACATCAGGCACCTCATTTTCTAAATCACTAAGCAGCTGCTCTATAATGATAGGCACTTCTGCTTCGGTTAAAGCAGTAGGTATACCAGTTACTTCCAATGCGTCGTCTTTTACAGCCCCAAATACAAAACCTGTGTTTTCTAGTCCTTCTTTCAATTGTGTTAGCAACGCAAGTTCACTAGGCGTATAGGACAGGGCTAACGGGAATAACAACTGCTGACTCACTGATGAAGCTAAAGTGATGTTCTTTAACAATTCTTCATACAACACACGCTGGTGTGCCCTGTGTTGATGGACCACTACCATTCCACTTTTAATGGTCGTTACGATATATTTATTTTGAAGTTGGTAGGTGGTTGCGTCTGTTTTCGCAAAACTTGTCCCTAATTCATTTCGGGAAGTGGCACCCTTTCCTTGAAATAAGCTTCCTGTGACCTGTTCACTCTCATAAGTAACTTTACTTTCTTCTCCTTGCGGCAACTCCTTGCGTAAACCTTCATACAACTGTTCCCATCCTTGAGTGTCTGGCTTTTCATAATCAGGACGCTGCGCTCCTTTTTTGGGTGGTGCTACATTATCAAAAGGATTGAAGGTGCGATCTACTTGAATTTTAGGGACTGCAGCAAATTTATCCTTATAATTATAGGGAGTATCTAATGTTTGATCTCGTTCAAAATCAAGTACTGGGGCAATATTAAATTGACCCAGACTATGCTTTACCGTGCTTCTAAGCATTGCATACAGCGCGTGCTCATCATCAAATTTTATTTCGGTTTTTGTGGGGTGTATATTGATATCTATACTCCCTGGATCTACATCGAGATATAGAAAATAACTCGCTCTTGCTCTGTCTGGCAATAAGCCTTCAAAAGCGGCAGATACTGCGTGATTCAGATAGGCACTTTTAATAAATCTATCATTAACAAAAAAGAATTGTTCTCCTCTCGTTTTCTTAGAAAACTCGGGTTTTACCACATATCCCCCAATCTTAACGATATCTGTCTCCTCATCTACGGGAACCAGTTTTTCATTAGTCTTCCCTCCAAAAATCCCTATAATACGTTGCTTAAGGTTGCCAGTTGCCAGATGAAATAACTCTCCATCATTATGATATAGCTGCATCCCAATATCCGGATGTGCCAAAGCTACTCGCTGAAACTCGTCAATAATATGACGCATTTCTACATTATTAGACTTTAAAAAATTGCGTCGTGCAGGAATATTAAAAAACAAGTTTTTTACGGCAAGTGAAGTTCCTTTGGGAGTGGCACAAGGAGACTGTTCTATCACTTTACTGCCCTCTACCATTATATGCGTACCTACATCAGACCCTTCTGGTCTCGTCTTTAAATCTACGTGCGCCACAGCGGCTATAGAAGCCAGCGCTTCTCCTCTAAAGCCTTTTGTAGTGAGATTAAAAAGATCATCTGCATTTGTGATTTTTGAGGTCGCATGACGTTCAAAACTCATACGCGCATCTGTATCAGACATCCCTTTACCATCATCTATTATCTGGACTAGGGTTTTACCGGCGTCCTTTACGATAAGCTTTATGTTTTGCGCTCCAGCATCTATGGAGTTTTCTAACAATTCCTTTACTACAGAAGCAGGTCGCTGTACAACTTCTCCCGCCGCAATCTGATTTGCAACGTGATCCGGTAAAAGCTTAATAATGTCTACCATTAGTCTAAGTCGATAATTTTTGCTCCTTCAAAAATAGACAAGTCAAAATCGATGATATAAAGAAAGGCAAGAATTAAAACAGCTATAATAATTAAAATCATTTTATTTACTCCTCTACCGCGAGAAGATTGTAAATCATCCCAAGCTGTAGAGAGCCGTTTTTTAACTCCTCCCGTACTCCCTATAGTAGTTCTATAGGCATCAAAACGATTTCCCATCTTATAAGGACTACCTTCTTTATCAGTTGAATAATAGCGAGGCTTATAATCGTATTTCTTGTTTGTGCGCTTTACTATTCCCATAACTCTTGCTTTTCAAATATACAATTTTTGAAGGCAAAAAGCTTGCCATTTTGAGAGTTTACGGGGGTCTTTTAGAAAGAATTGATTAGAACTTAGCGTCCTTTTTGAGTTGCGCCATTTTGATAGCAGCAATAGCTGCCTCAGTTCCTTTGTTACCGTGCTTTCCACCACTACGATCTATAGATTGTTGCATGGTGTTATCGGTAAGCACACAAAAGAGCACGGGAATATCTCCTTGCACATTTAAGTCTTTAATGCCTTGGGTTACTCCTTCACATACAAAATCAAAATGTTTTGTCTCTCCCTGTATGACAGTTCCTATTGCAATGACCGCATCAAGCATCTCGTAACTCTCTGTCATTTTCTTACATCCATACACAAGTTCAAAGGCGCCAGGCACATTCCATCGAACGATATTTTCTTTAATGGCACCACAGTCTATTAAGGCATCAAAAGCGCCTTGAAAAAGCCCTTCTGTAATAGTACCATTCCACTCAGAAACAACAATCCCAAACCGAAAATTCTTCGCGTTTGGGATTGTAGCTTTGTCATAAGCAGATAAATTATTGCCTGCTGTTGCCATAAAGTATATATTAATTAGCCGCTTGTGCCTTACCGAGATATAAGTCTACTTGACTATTATATTCTGAGCCGCTAAACTCGTCTTTTATACGAGTAAGATATTGAGTTGCCTTATCATAGTTTCCGGTATCTAAGGCTGTAACACCAGCTTTAAATAAAAAACGTGGTGTTGTAAAATCGTTTGCACCTAACTTAAGTGCTTTTTCATATTCTCCTAAAGCATCTTCTGGCTGCCCTAATTGCATAAAAGCATCACCAATTGCCCCTTTTGCTAAGGGTGCAAGCATCATATCATCTGCAGAGAAATCTTGTAGGTGGCTTATAGCATTCCCATAATCTTTAACTGCTAGATAGGACATCCCAGCATAATAGTTTGCAAGATTTCCTGCCTTAGTGCTGCTATAATTAGAAGCAATATCTAAGAGTCCATATTTTCCATTTTTACCTTCTAAGGCAACCATATATAATGAATCCTTTACAGGTAAATTAGTAGTTTCCAATGCTGTTGTAAAACTTTCTTGAGCTAGAGTTAACTCATTTGCAGCCTCTCTTTCGTTAGGCTGAGAGATAAATCGCGTGTATCCCATATACAGAAGAGCAAGAACAAGTAATCCTACTACTACGCCTAGGATACCTTTCTGGTTTTTCTCTACCCATTCTTCTGCTTTGTTTGCTCCCTCATCTAGTGAAGCAAATACCTCTGCTGTTGTACTGTCCTCTGCTGCCCCTTCTAGTTCATCAACTAAATCCTTAGCTGGTTTTACTTTGGGCTTGTGACCTCTTTTTTTATACGTTGCCATATCGTTCTGTCATTAGTGGCGCAAAAATATAATTTTTATTCAACTATGAAAGGGAAAAAAGCCCTTAATTTTCGATATTTGCATCTGACTATGAGACTTGTTATGCTTTCGCGAAAGCGCATTCTCAATACTTTCCTATGATCTTAAAATCACTATCCCTTATTAATTACAAGAACTTTGTGTCTAGATCTTTTGATTTTGACCCTAAAATAAACTGTTTTGTAGGCAATAATGGCGTAGGAAAAACTAATGTGCTAGATGCGATTTACCATCTTAGTTTTGGGAAGAGTTATTTTAACCCTATCACTAGTCAAAATATCCATCACGGCACCGATTTTTTTGTAGTAGATGGTCATTATGAGAAAGAAGAACGGGAAGAAAAGGTAATTGTAAGTGCAAAAAAGGGTCAAAAAAAAGTCATTAAACGCAATGGCAAACTCTATGAGCGCTTTGCAGATCATATTGGATTCTTACCCCTGGTTATTATTTCCCCTGCAGATAGGGATCTAATTATCGCGGGAAGCGAAACGAGACGCAAGTTTATGGACGGTGTAATCTCGCAGAGTGATACGTCTTACCTTTCCAATCTTTTAAACTACACCAAGGCCTTAAGTCAACGCAATGCATTACTAAAGTATTTTGCGGCTAATAACACCTTTGATCAAGACACCCTTAGTATCTATAACGACCAGTTATGTCAGTATGGGAATCCTATATTTGAAAAACGCCAGGCCTTTATCGCCAAATTTGCTCCTATTTTTCAAGAGCGATATGAGGCTATAAGCGGTGGGACGGAGCAAGTATCTTTGCAATATGCTAGTAAACTAAGCGAGTCCCCACTGGAACACTTACTCACTAATGCATTAAACAAAGACCGGATGCTTCAATACAGCAGTGCGGGTATACACAAAGACGATTTGCAGTTTGAAATTGATGGACATCCCATCAAAAAATTTGGATCTCAAGGGCAGCAAAAATCATTTTTAATTGCCCTGAAACTGGCACAGTTTGATTTTATTAAAGCAGAAAATAAGCTAACCCCGATACTACTTTTAGATGATATATTTGACAAACTTGACGAAAAGCGAGTAGCCCATATTATTGCCCTGGTCAATACCGCGCATTTTGGACAGATTTTTATAAGCGACACCCACCCAGAACGCACAGAAGGTATCATTAAAGAAATCAGGCAATCCTATGAGCTGTTCCATCTAGAGCAGAACATCAACACCTAGTTTTAAGCTTATGAAACAACTTAATATTGCTATACTATTCATTCTCCTAGGATTTCTGCTCGTGGGATGTACCCAGTCTCCAGATGAGCAAATAAAACTCCTTAATGGTTATTGGGAGATTTCCCGAATAGAGAACAGTCAAGGCTCTTCTAAAGAGTATAGTTTAAGCCAGAATATCGACTTCTTTGATGTGAGTACACAAGGTAAGGGCGTGCGCAAAAAAGTTCAACCCGATATTAGAGGAAATTTCACAACCACTAATGCGAGTGAAAATATAGATATCAGGACAGAGGCCACTACCGTTACGCTGCTATATAGCACCGCCTTTGATTCTTGGCAAGAAGAGATTATTAGTGTTTCAGAAAAAGAATTAATTCTTCGCAATGAAGAGAATTTTACCTACGTTTACAGAAGGTACGAACCCCTATCTTTAGATTAGCTATGAAGCGAAACACAGATCCTATTTCTTTAAGTGATGCCTTGGGGGAGTTTGTTGATAAAAACAAGCTGCAAAAAGGTATTGACAAGGTAGATGTTTCAGCAGCTTGGTTTTGTTTAAACCCTGCTTTTAAAACCTATACCTCTTCCTTGCGATTTGATAGAGACACACTATTTATCAATTTGAGCTCTTCGGTATTTAGAGAAGAATTGAGCTACGGTAAAGACCAAATACTGAAACGACTAAACGAATCTTTAGGTCGTGAAGTGATTAAAAAAATTGTGCTAAGATAAACTTTGCCTAAAAGTTATAAATACTTGGAAGTAAGGAACAAAGGCAATAAATTTTCTAATGAATCCACTATACATTAAAAGTACTGTGCATACTGGAAATTTAAAATAAGTTATTCAAGGCAATCTATTGCAACTAGCCCAATAGCTAAGTTTATTAAATAAAAAATCCCTTCTTGAAGTCGCTTTTGATGAGGATAGACTTCTAGAAACGATTCTATTTTGATTTTTTATATAAGATTACTTCGCTTTCGCGAAAGCTGTCCCAAATTAATTTCGGGAAGTATACTTCTTAGTACTCATCATACTCATCACCTAATTTAAAGGTAAGGCCAAACCTCAAGGTATTCTCCAAAGGACTTCTTACTGATCCAGTAGAGATCAAATACGACAAGTCAATATCTATAGAACTGTATTCAAATCCAGCCCCTAATGTTGCAAATTTTCTAGCACCTTTAATATCACTCTCATTAAAGTACCCTACTCTTAACGAAAAAACATCATTATAAACGTACTCTGATGCTAGTGACCAGGTAAATTCTCTAATCTCTTCACTAAAGCCATCTGGCGCATCGCCAAACGAGCTAAAAATACCTGAAAAGAAGGATTCGTTTGCAAAATCGTCTTCACTATTTACAACGCCATCACCATTAGAATCACTAGGCGTAGGCACTAACAATTTATTAAATTCTAGGCCTACAAATACTTTATTATACCCATCAAGGATAAAATCAAAACCTCCACCAAATTTTAGATTGGTTGGAATAAAATCTTCTTGACCAGAATCATCATAGCGCACTTTAGGGCCAATGTTAGAAATGTTAACTCCTGCCCTCCATCGTCCATCAAAATTATTATAAACGATTTCCTCTGATTGATAATATCCAGAAATATCAACTCCAAAAGAACTCGCTGCCGATGCATCTGGATCAATGGCCTGTATTCTCAAATCACTTCTTAAAAAACGACCTGAAACTGCCATAGAGAACTGATCATCTAATTTCAAGGCATAGGTTGCGTCTAAAATAAACTCATTAGGCTGCACATCTACCCCTGGATCATTAGGCCCAGTGGTGGTGGTAATCGTGCCTAAACCAAAATAACGCAGACTAGCCCCGAAAGCACTTCTGTCATTAATCCTATTTGCGTATACAAGATTTGCAATACCTATATCATCTACTAGCTGTCTTAAATAGGGAGAATAATTCACCCCTATATTTTGTTTACGTTCTAGAAAGGCCAATTTGGCTGGATTCCATTGTACACCGTACACGTCTGCACTAGTAGCAACCCCTTGCTCACCTAGTCCTGATGCTCTAGCATCACCAGCGATAATCAAAAATGGAACCGCAGTTGTTATCGTGTTTACTTCATCCTGAGCTTTTAATTCACCTCCAAAGGCAAATAAAACTCCCAATCCCAGCATAATAATCTTTTTCATATAAAATATTGATTTGAACAAATATAGACTTTTTCTAATTTTATGGATCAAAGTATGACAAGCTTTTCAAACTTCTCCACTCGCTTGTTAGTTAACGTAGATATTACGGTTATCTTGTACACATAGACCCCTTTACCTATGGCTTGACCAAAATCATCTAAACCATCCCAAGTAAGATCTCTAGATAAGAAACCATCATTAACAATAGTTTGATTAATAGTTTTCACAACCTTACCACTCACTGTAAAAATTTGAACCTGCACGTCTAAAGGTTCAAAAGCTCGGTTATGATTAAACCAGAATTCTGTATAATTAACAAAAGGATTCGGATAATTGAGTACATTATCGAGCTGTAAATCTCCATCCCCCACTACAACAAATTGCAATTCTGCAGTAGATGAATTATTATATACATCCCAAGCGGTAAAACTAAGGGTATGTAATCCTTCTTCCAAGTTTCTAATTCTTCTGGCTACAGATCCTCGCATAAAATTATCTATATCACCTTCATAAAATTCATTCATGATTAATGGATTTGTTTCATCTCCATCTATAATGGCCACTATATCGTGGCCTATGCCACCCACAGTATTGATGCCATTTTCATCCTCCAGATTTGCAAGAATAATGGGTGAATCATTTGTAATACCCCCATTTACAAAACTTTCATCATTCATAAACAATTGAATGCGTGGGCCAAGATTATCTGGTGGCGCATCTTCATTAAGTCCTCCAATAATAATATCTCGATTTACCCCTGACTGATCTTCCAAAACACCAAGCCTTTCTGAATAAAAATTAAGCCTTCCATTACCTAGTGGAATTGCTGTATCTCTGGGCATCACAAATTCAAACTCAAATTCCCCATTAACCACAGAAGCTTGACCCCTATACAGAACACCGCCAAGAGTCTTAAAATCCAAAAGCAGTAATTCTCCGTTATTATTTGTAGTCCCATCGTTTCCAAGAGTCTGACGTTGTATGTCTTTATCAAAAAGTGTAACTGCTAGTGTTCCTGTATAATTAGAGAGCACTTGACCAATCTCACTGGTTATGACTCCATTAATTTTTACACGATCCAATGCCCTCAAGGTAGGTAGCTCATTGCCTACAGCAACATCATTAACGGCTGTAAGTCTAATGTCAGGTTTAGGAATGGCTAGTTGCATCGCAGGGTCTCCTAGATAGAATATTACCCTGCGTAAATTATCGGTAATATTATTTTTAGAAATCCTTACGTTTTCGGCTACACTAACTAGATCATTAGTGCCAAATGCAAACAGTTCTTCTGCTAATACATCATTAAAATCTACTCCTAAGGATACAAAAATCTCACGCGTTGTTGCTACAGCGCCTACAACACCACCGTCTTGGCTCCAAATAAAACCTTCGCCTCCTGTAGGCCGCAATGGATTATCAAATTTGGTAAACTCGCAAGTTACAGTTACAAGAACTGGCAGTCTCTCATCATTTGCCAAATCATCAATAGTATTTTGAGTTACAATTGCCTCAGAAGACAATAACTCTTCACCTCCATGACCCAAATAAGTGACAACCAAAGCCCCTATCTCAATGGCATTAGAAATAGCTTCATTCACTTGTGGATATCTATTCCCTCCTGCTGAAGATTGTTGTAAAAAAGAATCCGCATGTATTTTTGTGACATTTATACCCGGTTTTTCATCCTCTATCTCATCGCCTAGAGCATCTAAATTCTCTTGGAGTCCAAAACCAGCACTACCCGGCTCATCAGCATCATCAGAGATAAGAACAAAATTGTTTCGCCAACGTCCAAAAGATTCTCTAGCATCATAATTAATGATTTTATCTACAACTACTTGCGCTAACTGCGGAGTGTCTGCCAGTATTCTGCCAACAGCTACATCTAATTTATCAGATGCAGCCATAGTCCCTTCATTATCATCTAATGATCCATAAAAATCGTCGGACATAAAAGAGAACACTAGACTAAAACTCTCCTCTGTTTGAAAAGTAGGTACTATGTCATTATTATTCGGCAATCTATCTTTATAGTCTACTGATGCATCACCAAAAAGACATATATATTTTAATCTGTTTTCCTCACTAGAAGCATTATCATACACGTACTTAGCCAAATTTCTTATGGCGCCTATATCTTGTCTTCCACCTCCAAATTCTTCATAAATAGATTCTAGGGTAAGTACTTTAACATTTAGACCTCTGAAATCCCTGTTATGTTGGGCAAGTCTTTCTGCCTGCGATAAGAGGGTTTGATCTGCTATCATAAGATAATCGACATCCTCAAATTGACCACTGGCATTCTCAAATATGGTTCCCTTGATATTTTGATTAGCCACAAGCGCACTTCCTCCTTCTCTCAAAGGAGTAAAATAATCATTAGGTGTCACAGCTACATAGGACCGTAAGGTTCCCAAGACAGCATTGAAAATAATACTTGACTGCCCTCCCTCATTGATAAATGTTGTAATGGCAGTTTGATCAGTTACATCCCATATTTCTGAATAGTTCTGCGCATTTGCAAACACATATGAGCCTATCCCTTCAAGGGTTGCGCTTTGATTATTTCTAAAACCCATTTGCCCTTCAGTCCCCTGTAAACCCCTGGGAACTTCAAGACTTATAAAATCGAGATATCCCGTGCTTGCTGGATTTCCATTATTATTATACGTCAATGTTACGGTCACATCTGAACCTATATTAGGAATTTCCGTTGTTAAACTACCTCCTCTGGCTAGTGATATATCACTTATAGTTGCAATAGGTATAACACCTGCCATTGCTCCATTTACTGCAACATCAAAAGACGTGGGAGATTCAGAAACTCCTGCAGTGACAACATTTAAAATGGCATTTTGTCCGGCAATTGGATTAGGAAAAGAAAACTCAAAACTCTGCTCATTTTCAAAAGAAAATTCTTCTCCAAAAAACCTTCTCCCCACTAATACCAATGAATTCAAATCCTCTTCAAAAAATTGATAATCATCAAAAGTGGTAAAGGTAGTGGTGGGAGTTCCTGCGGGCTGTTGCAATGGAGCAATTCTCAATCCATCGCCACCTCCAGTAGTAATGTAATAATACGATCTATCTGCATATGGGTTTACGTGCGTATTTAACTCTTCGTGCAATATATCTGAACTTTCCCCATAAAAAAGAATATGATCGTTACCATTAAAGTTTCCATCTTCTGCTCCAACTACTTTTATAGGAATCTCCCGAAGGTCAAAAATTGTATTATCACTATTGCGCAAGGGTAACGGCGACCCCCCAATACCGTAAAGCTTAATATTATCTGGATTAATCCCATTTAGTGAGATACCTAAACTCTGCATAAAATTTCTCGTAATTCGATGCACTCCTGTTTGTTCTACATACAATTTATAATAATTACCTGTCGCCAGAAGAGAGTTTGTTATCGGTAATGCATTTTTTGATGTACTAGATTTGGCGAAAGTGTATGTAAATCTAATTTCCCTTACTCTTTTATATTGTCCATCATCATTTACAAAGGGGTTCATTTCTAAAATTGCATACACTTCTGCCCTTGCCTTACTAGCGACAAGAGTGTAATTTAAAGATTTCGGAATTTGTTTTTTATCAAGCTTGGCAAGTAATTCTTGAGGTATATTCTCATATAAAACCGAAGCAACCTTTACATCTTGGGAATTAAAAATGCCATTTTCTTTCCATTGATTACCATAGGTTAATCCTTCCATAATACTGCCAGAAAGGTATTTCCTATCTTGAGAAAGTTCACCCCTATTTACCGTCAGGAGGTTATTCCAATCCAGTTCAATTGTTTTTTGCTGCGCCCAAACACTACCAGAGTATACAAACAGTATTATGTATAAAAATATTCTCATCTCATTAAAGAAACGTCAAAGGTAGTTTGATAGTATGAAAACATATTTATTTTTAGATTTTTTTTATTCTTAGAATAATAATATGTAAAACTAGTCGTTAATAAATCATTAATCTAAACCACAGGTGATTTTGATTGCTTTAAAGAAAAATATGGACATTTAGTTCTTTATACCTATATTGCGATCCCAAATATAATCAAGCGAATACCATGAAAATAAATCTCGCATTAAGAATGCTTGCTATTTCGGCAGTCCTACTTGCCTTTACAAGCTGTAGCAAATCAAATGATTACAAAACAAGCTCCAGAGGTACTGGTTGGTCCATAACTGGGAAAGACGGGGGCTTTAAAGCAAACACAGATTATCAAGAACAAGAGACTGGGCCAGGGCTCATTTTTGTAGAAGGCGGAACTTTTACAATGGGTAAAGTTCAGGATGATGTGATGCATGATTGGAATAACTCTCCAAATCAACAGCACGTTCAATCATTCTACATTGATGAAACTGAAGTAACTAATGTAATGTACTTAGAGTACTTAGATTGGTTGAAAAAAGTTTTTCCTCCAGAGGAAGACAACTATAAAAATATATACAAAGGAGCTCTACCTGACACATTAGTTTGGAGAAACCGTCTAGGTTTCAATGAAACGATGACAGAAAACTACCTACGTCACCCTGCCTACGCAAATTACCCTGTAGTAGGGGTTAACTGGTTGCAAGCAGTAGAATTTTCAGATTGGAGATCTAATCGTGTAAATGAATTAATTCTAGAGCAGGAAGGATATAGCGCACGAGGTGCTAGAAATGACGTAACCGCAGAGTCTACCTTTGATACAGAAACATATCTTAATGCACCTTCTCTAACCTACGGAGGTAGTGATAGTTTAGCACGTGGTGGTAGAGCAAGTGAAGCTCGTATGAAGCGTAATGACAGTACTAACATTTTTATACAACGTAAAGATGGTCTTTTACTTCCTAAATACAGACTTCCTACAGAAGCTGAGTGGGAGTATGCGGCGTTAGGGCTTTCTGAGTTAAGAAGTTACAATGTTTACAGAGGACGTAAAAAATATCCTTGGGATGGTTCTTACACAAGATCAGATAGCAGAATTACTAGAGGCGATCATCTAGCTAATTTTAAACAAGCAGATGGAGATTATGGTGGAATTGCAGGTTGGTCTGATGATAATGCAGATATTACTGCAGAAGTAAAATCTTATGAGCCTAATGATTTTGGGTTGTATGATATGGCAGGTAATGTTGGAGAATGGGTAGCAGATGTATATCGCCCTATCGTTGATGATGAGTTTAACGATTTCAACTATTACAGAGGAAATGTTTATACAAAAAATGCCATTGGAGAAGATGGTACTGTGAAAATTGTAACCGTAGATTCTATTATATACGATACGCTAGCAAATGGTAGTGTTGTGCCAAGAAACCTTCCAGGAGAGATTCTTCAGGTTCCTATTAATGACGAAGAAACATATTTAAGAACGCAATTCTCTAAAAGTGACAACCGTAACTACAGAGATGGCGACAGAAGATCTACAAGATATTTTGAAGAGTCTTTTGAAGATGGCGAAGATGAGGAGCCTACAGATGGACAAAGCATGTACAACGCTCCTAAACACGCTATTGCTGTGGATAGTGCTACTGGAGAATTTGACAGACAATTTGATGAGTCTAGTCAGCGCACGTCCCTTATTAATGATGAAGTACGCGTATACAAAGGTGGTTCTTGGAGAGATAGAGCTTACTGGCTTGATCCAGCGCAAAGAAGATTCTTACCGCAAGGTATGGCTACAGATGATATTGGATTTAGATGTGCAATGTCTAGAGTAGGCTCAAAATCTAGATCGCCTAAAACTGCACGATAATAATACACAACATATTAAAAAAGCCCTCTTGTAGGGCTTTTTTAATACCCAAAATATGACAATACCAGAATTACATATTCTATTTTTAGAAAGTAAGGGTGTCTGTACAGACACGCGCAAGCTCGAGTCTAACCAAATATATGTTGCACTTAGCGGAGAAAATTTTAATGGTAACACCTTCGCTCAACAGGCCCTAAAAAATGGTGCCCTTAAAGCAATAATTGATCAAAAAGAATATGAGGGTCCCTATACCATTCTTGTAGAAAACGCATTAACTACTCTACAGGACTTAGCTACCTATCATAGAAATCATTTAGGTATCCCAATCATTGGACTTACAGGAAGTAATGGCAAAACTACTACAAAAGAACTTATAAATGCTGTACTCTCGCAGCACTATACCACTTATGCGACCATAGGTAATTTCAACAACCATATAGGCGTCCCACTCACCCTTCTTGCCATGAACAAGCAAACGGAGATAGGAATTGTAGAGATGGGAGCCAATCACCAGAAAGAAATTGAAGCATTATGCGCTATAGCGCAGCCCAATTATGGTTTAATTACCAATTTTGGGAAAGCACATCTAGAAGGTTTTGGAGGAATAGACGGAGTAATAAAAGGCAAAAGTGAGCTCTATAAGCATGTGCAGGAGACTAACGGCACTGTGTTTATAAACGACTTAGATCCTATCCAGATCGAAAAATCAAAAAATATTAAAAACAGAAAAAGTTTTGGCTCTGTCCAAAGCGATTATCCCGTAACTCTAAAAACCTCTAGCCCTACCCTCACGATTGAGTTTGCAAATTCAAAAATCACTTCTCAAATAATGGGAAACTATAATTTTACAAATATTGCCGTTGCTGCCGCCTTAGGCTCTTATTTTAAGTTAACACCACAGCTCATAAAAAAAGGTATAGAAAGTTATTTGCCGGAAAACAATAGATCTCAACTTATTAAAAAAGAAGGCTATAACATCATTTTAGACGCATATAATGCAAACCCTACAAGTATGGAAGCTGCCTTGCATAACCTTAAGTCGCAGCAGACCACTAATACTATTGCTTTTATAGGTGATATGTTTGAGGTAGGAACAACCACTTTACAAGAACATCAAGACATCCTTAATCTTGCCTATGACATAGGTATTAGTCAAGTTGTAGCCATTGGGCAAAGTTTTGGACAATCTCAACCTAAGAACGAGCACCAAAAAGTGTATGAGAATTATGACGCTTTCGCGAAAGCGCACACTATAAACATACCCTCCAACAGCCATATTTTAATAAAAGGCTCTAGAGGTATGAAAATGGAACGCATTTTAGAACTACTGCCATAGCAAAAGATATTTATTTCCTGAAGATTTTAGTATTTTTAGTAACGCCTAAGCCTTACTATGAAAAAAAAATACATCATTGCTTTTGATCAAGGCACAACAAGCACACGTGCTATTATTTTTGACAATAAAGGCACGATTAAGAATATTGCTCAAAAAGAACTTACTCAATATTATCCTGAGCACGGTTGGGTAGAGCACGATCCCATAGAAATTTTTGAATCGCAAGAAGCAACTTTTAAAGAAGTGATTGCTTTTGCTTCTATCGGTATCGATGAGATTGCTGCCATTGGTATTACAAACCAACGAGAGACCACTGTTGTATGGGATAAAAACACTGGGAAACCCATTTACAACGCGATTGTATGGCTTGACAAAAGAACGAACACTATCTGCGAGAATCTTAAATCTCAGGGTTTAGAAAACTATGTTAGCAAAAATACAGGACTCATTATTGATTCTTATTTTTCTGGCACCAAAGTAAAATGGATATTAGATAATGTGGAAGGAGCTTTGGCAAAAGCGCAACAGGGTGATCTCCTCTTTGGCACCATTGACACTTGGCTTATTTGGAAATTTACAAAAGGTAAAATACACGCCACAGACCACTCTAATGCCAGCCGAACATTACTGTATAATATTTTAGACTTAAAATGGGACAAGACCATGCTAGATGCACTCAATATCCCGAAAAGTATGCTACCAGTGGTTCAACACTCCGCATCAGTTTTTGGTACTATTGCAATAGACGGTTATCATATACCAATTAGTGGTGTTGCAGGAGACCAACAAGCTGCATTATTTGGCCAAGGAGGTCACAAAAGTGGTGTAGCAAAAAACACTTATGGAACGGGTTGCTTTTTATTAATGAATATAGGTAAAAAGCCTTTTGTCTCTAAAAACGGTTTGCTCACAACTCTATGTGCTAGTTTACCCGGTAGTAGCATAAAGTATGCTCTAGAAGGCAGTATTTTTGCGGGAGGCGCCTCTATACAATGGTTAAGAGACAAGCTTAACCTTATAGAAAAAGCTAAAGAGACTGAAGCAATTTGTAATACCACGAACAGCACAGACGATTTATATGTTGTTCCTGCTTTTGCCGGTTTAGGAGCTCCGCACTGGGATATGGATGCTAAAGGTGCTATTTATGGACTAACTTTAGACTCTGGCAAAAATGATATAATAAAAGCTACAGTAGATGCACTCGCTTATCAAACCAGAGATGTACTTGAGGCCATGATAGAGGAAAGTAGTACGCAAATAAGAACTCTCAAGGTAGATGGGGGAGCAACAGCAAACAACTATATTATGCAGTTTCAGTCAGATCTGCTTAATGTAGTGGTCGATAGACCAAAAATGCTGGAAGTAACAGCTTTAGGAGCTGCGTTTTTAGCAGGTATTCAAGCAGGTTTATGGAATAAAAAAGACATCTCTAAAATTAGAGAGATAGACACCCTCTTTTCACCACAGATTTCAGAAAATGAACGTAATAAAAAATATAGAGGCTGGAAAAATGCAGTGGCTAGAACAAAAAGCACTACCGCACCATTTCCAAGTACTAAGAAGTAGGCCCTATTCGATTTTCTATTCTGGACAGAGTCATTCAAATCGCCAGAGTGCAGGCTTCCCCGCAACTCGTTGTTCCAAAAAAGCGTTCTGTTGCAAAAGGCAACATTATGTTACGACGGCAGGACCTTGGGTAGATTCATTACGAGAGAAAGATCAATCCAAAAACAAGAAGGACTTGCATCTTACTAAAAGGGTGCATATCGTTTTTTCGCGCAAGCGCTTTCCATAAAAGCAATCCATCTATTTTGATGTGGCAGATGGAGGTTTATATTTTGATATTCACTCCGTTCATAAATACAGGAGTATTGCTGCGGAGGATATGATAAAATATCTAGGCTGGAATAAAGGGAGAATATTACAGGAGAACCCGCATTTAGGCCTCTTACTACTGGATGCTAATATGTTTTATGAAAAAGAATTTGAATAAAATACTGCACTCCTAATCCATTGTTTTGGATACTATCTTACTATTTATGGAGCTGTATTACACAAAAACAGAATAATCTATAGGTGCGATAAGATTTCTTATCTCAATAATAGATAATTGATTGTCCTACGGTAGCTATGATTCCTATAAAATTCCATATTTTTAGACAGTAGACTAATAAAATTCAAATTCATGGGACTCATTACTTTTCTCGCATTTACATTATTAGTAGCAGGCTTTGCGTGGTACAAATCACGTGGCACAGATGAAAAAAGTGCAGATGGTTTTTATCTAGGAGGACGAAGTCTTGGAGCACTAACGATCGCAGGCTCCTTATTATTAACCAATCTCTCTGCTGAGCAGATTGTAGGCCTTAATGGTCAAGCGTTTACTGAAGGGATTCTTGTTATGGCTTGGGAGACTCTTGCGGCAATTGCCATTGTGGTCACTGCCTTGTTCTTCTTACCTAAATATATGCACAAAGGCATTACAACCATTCCAGAGTTTATTGAAGAGCGTTTTGATAGTTGGACGAGGTCTATACTC
>JALZVV010000188.1 GCA_023299935.1 Dokdonia sp. | reverse complement strand
ATTCCAAAATAAAGCATCTGCCGCTTCATTTATAAGCATTACAAGTACACGTTCAAAAATTGAAGTTGATAGTGCTTTATCTGTATTGGAGTTCACTTTCGCGAAAGCGTTATCTGCCTCCTCATTTTTATAATCATAGTATCCGCGCCCTGACTTACGACCTAAAAATCCTGCCTGACTGTAGCGTTGTTGTGTAAAACTAGGTTTGTATCTCGGGTCTTGATAGAATGCATTAAATACAGTTTCTGTAACGGTATAATTTACATCATTGCCTATAAAGTCCATCAACTCAAAAGGTCCCATTCTGAAACCTCCAACTGTTTTCATCGCATTATCAATAGTTGCAAAATCTGCGATTCCTTCTTCATACATACGTAAGGCTTCTCCATAAAAAGGACGCGCCACACGGTTTACAATAAAGCCTGGAGTATCTTTTGCTACAGCTACTACTTTTTTCCAACGTGCGATTTCAGAAATACACGTATCTAAAATAGCTTGCGAAGTTTGTACCGCAGGAATTACCTCTACCAACTTCATTAAAGGTGCCGGATTAAAGAAATGAATTCCAACACATCGCTCTGGATTATCTAATGACGCTGCAATAGATGCAATAGAAAGACTCGACGTATTAGAAGCGATAATCGAAGTGTCTGATACATATGATTCTAACTCTTGAAGTACCTTTTTCTTAATATCAAGATTTTCAATAATGGCTTCAATAGTTAAGTCGGCATCCGAAAGGTCTTTTAGGGTACTTACATACTGGATATTTCCTTGTATGCGACTCTTCTCATCGGCATCAATACGTCCTTTTTCTATAAGGCGATTTAATATTTTTTCTAAGCTAGCTTGTGCCTTATCTAACGCGCTTTGATTTACATCAAATAATTTAACAACACACCCTGCAGTTGCCGCAACTTGAGCTATTCCAGAACCCATTGTTCCTCCTCCTATTATTCCTACAGTTTTAATTAGAGATTGTTGATTATTGATTGTTGATTGTTGATTTTCCAAATTAATTAGATTTTGAAGATGCTGTTTTTATGCTAGACACAAATATTGCGATTAACTGATTATTTTCATCAATAAGGCGCTCTAATTCATTACTATCCTTAATCAAATCAGCGCCTTTTTGAATTTTTAAGTTGACATAAGATTCGCGAAGTTCTTTTAATGATATCTTCATTTTATGTAAAAAATCTCTAGTAGATTCTCCACTTCGAGCTTCTCCATAATTAAGAGCAACTGAAGTACTTGAACGAATTAACTGTTTGGTGAGGTGCTCTGCTGCAAATGATTTATCCATACTCTTACATAACAAAATGATGTCTATTGCAAACTTTATCAATCGTTCTTCAAGTTGGTTCGGTTTCATTTTTTAGTTCTAAAATCAGTAATCATTAATCTCCAATCGTTAATTGTTACCTCCCTTTAAATTCTGGTTTTCTCTTATTTACAAAAGCATCCACACCTTCGGCATAGTCTTCACTTTGGGCAGCTTCTATCTGTAATTTTGATTCAAAATTTAATTGTTCTGCTAAAGTATTGTTCATAGATTCATTAAGCAAACGCTTGGTCATCCCCAATGCTTTCGTTGGCATTTGAGCCAAAGTCTCAGCAGTACTCGTTACTACATCCTCAAACTCTTCTAAAGAAGTTACTTTATAAATCATTCCTATTCTTTCGGCTTCTGTAGCCGAAACTTTATCTCCTAACATCATTAATGCACTTGCTTTTCCAAAACCAATAAGTCTTGGTAAAAAGAATGTCCCAGCACTATCGGGCACTAAACCTATCTTACTAAAGGCTTGTATAAAACTTACTTTTTCGTGAGCAATCACAATATCACAAGCTAATGCAATATTTGCACCTGCTCCTGCTGCTACACCATTTACTGCAGCTACAATAGGTTTTTCTATAGTACGAATGGTTGTGATTATAGGATTGTAATGCTCTTCCAATATTTTTTTAAATCCAGGATTAAGATTTGGATCTGTCACTTCTTTAAGATCTTGCCCAGCACAGAACGCCCTACCACTTCCGGTTAAGACGATAGCCCTCACTGAAGCATCTTTCGCGCAAGCACTCAACTCATCTTGAAGTCCTAGTGCCATCTCGCGATTAAAACTATTAAACACTTCTGGACGATTTAATGTAAGTATCGCTACTCCATTTTTTATTTCTTTTAGTATTGATTGACTCATACTTTTATATTGGAGATTGGAGATTAGCGATTTTTGATTTAAGAACTCTTTTAGCTCAACAATCTACAATCAGAAATCTGCAATCATTATTCTTATATTGGAGATTGAAGATTAACGATTTTTGATTGAAGAACTCTTTTAGCTCAACAATCTACAATCAGAAACCTGCAATCATTATTCTTATATTGGAGATTAGCGATTTTTGATTTAAGAACTCTTTTAGTTCAACAATCTACAATCAGAAATCTGCAATCGTTAATTATCTATTTCAAGCACTTAAAGTAATCAAAAGGTTCCTGACAGACATCACATTTAAATAATGCTTTGCAAGCGGTAGACCCAAACTGACTTACCAAATGTGTTTCTGTAGAGCCGCAATTAGTACATTTTACGATTTTTTTATTTCCTAATAAGGCT
>JALZVV010000187.1 GCA_023299935.1 Dokdonia sp. | reverse complement strand
GCTTCTTCAAGGTTATAATTTACACGCACAGCACCCCGGTCATCTGGAGCTACACTATAGCGTTCTTTAATTTGTTTTTCTATGCCTTCACTCACTGCAGAAGATAAGGCAACTGCTTCATCAAAATTATCGCTCATTTTCACAGTATAAGCCACAGATCGCAATCTATCACCTGCATTAAAAACACGCTGTGCTGTCGTTATTGGAATAAAAATACGCTGTTCTTCTCGTTCTCCCCCTGGATCTGTATATACTCCGGCTACAACAAAATTTATTCCTGTAATTTTTATAGTTTTTCCTATGGGATCTTGCTGCTTAAAAAGATCATTCTTAACCTTCTGACCAATAATGGCAATTTTTACACCTTGATCTATATCATTCTGACTTAGAAAACGGCCTGCACTTAATGTCGCATTCTCAATAAATTGTTGACCAGGATTTGCGCCTTCTATGCGATAGTTACCTGTTTCATTCTCATAATTTACCTGACCACCCCAAATGTTATACAGCGCTGTCTTATGCTCAATCTCATCTTCAAATTGATTGTTGATAGTTTCATAATCTGCATTATGCAATTGAATATACCTGCCTGGATTAAGGCCTTTATATTCTTTTGTGGTTACCCCAGTCCATACATTAATTCTACTCTCTGCGTCTTGGGCAAATTGTGATTTGACCCCTTTCTGGATTCCACTACTAAAGCCTAGTAAAATTACCAGAATAAAAATACCTGAAGCAACAGATAGTCCCGTTAGAAAAGTACGCAATTTGTTCTTCCCTATGGTTTCAAAAATCTCTTGCCAGCGTTCTATATCAAACATGAGCTTTAGCTAAAACTTGATTAACAGGCCTATCATCTATAATAACACCATCCTTGAGGTTTACAATGCGCTTGGTCATCTCTGCAATATCTGGTTCGTGAGTTACGACTAATATCGTTTTCCCCTCATCATTAATGCCTTGTATTAATTCCATTACTTCGTAGGAAGTAGTGGTGTCTAATGCCCCTGTAGGCTCATCTGCAAGCAAAACTTTCGGATCACTCGCAAGCGCTCGAGCAATCGCCACACGCTGTTTTTGCCCTCCCGAAAGTTCGCTAGGTAAGTGCGTTGCCCAATCTGCAAGTCCTACTTTTTCCAGATAATGCATAGCTTTATCTGTGCGTTCGTTTCTTTTGACCCCTTGATAGTATAATGGCATAGAAACATTGTCTAATGCGCTCTTATAATTAATAAGATTAAAGGATTGAAAAATAAAACCCAAAAATTTATTACGGTATTGTGCGGCTATTTTTTCATTGAGGTTTTTGATTGGCACATTGTCCAAGGTATACGAGCCTTGATCTGCTTCATCAAGCATTCCTAAGATATTGAGTAAAGTAGATTTACCAGAACCTGAAGATCCCATAATAGAAACAAGTTCTCCTTCTTTTACAGAAAAGTTAATTCCCTTCAACACATGAAGAGAATTGCTTCCCATTTGATACGATTTATGAAGGTCATTTATATTGATCATAGTCAACTAATTAGCTGAACAATATTACAGCTATCTGCGGTAAATTGTGTGAAATTGATGTTAAGACCTAAGAACTGATTGGCTAGTAATTAAAAGTCTCTCATAAGAGACTTGCTATCCCAGAAATTGTTACGCGTTATAGTGTTAGGGTTGTGTTAATTTTTCTCTCTGTCCTTCGGACACGCCTCTTCAAGTGATAGCATTTATTCCTCTACTGCTGCTCGCTCTTTCTTTTTAGACCTCCATATAAAGAAAAACACACCGCCTACAAGAATATAGGGAATCACCATTAGGTATTTGATACCATTATTTATTCCCTTTGCAGTGCTATTATCTGCTTCAGATTCTAAAACGGCACGACACATGGCACATTGTGCTGGATATGCTGCTTCGGCGGCATTAAGCACAGGTTCCGTTAAAGCAAGAATCATCAAAAACACAAATACGACGTACACTATCTTTTTGTTCATAGCATTAAACATAATACGGTGAAATCATTAAATATACAACTACCCCAGTAATGGCAACATACAACCAGATAGGAAAGGTGATTTTAGCTAATTTTTTATGCTTGTCAAAACGCTCTGCTAATGCCCGCACATAGGTAATTAGTACCAAGGGTATAATCACAATTGATAAGGCAATATGTGTGATAAGGATGAAAAAATATACATATCGTATGGCTCCTTCTCCACCAAAAGGCGTAGAATCTGAAGTCATATGATAGGCCACATACATAACTAGAAATAGAACGGACAGGCTTATGGCAAACTTCATTAATCGCTCGTGAGTTCTTCTATTGCCTTTCTTAATCTGTATTACTGCAAGAATAAGGACAAGAGCTGTGAGTCCATTGATACTGGCATAAATAGGTGGTAAAAAAGTGAGCGGCTCTACATCAATGCCATAGTCCTTGAGCTTAATACCAAAAAGCACTGCCACCGCAAGCGGAATCAAAATAGATAGGACAATTATCCATTTTTTATATTTCTGTTCTTTAGGGCTTAAATCACTCATAATTATTGCTTCAAGAGTTTATGTATATCTTCTATTAATATATCTATTTCTTGATGTTCTTCGCCTTCTAATACTATGGCGTCCATAGGCACAGAACCTCTGTAATAAGGCTTGGGATTACCATTGGGATCTAATCGAGAGCGTATGAAACCATTTTGGTCAATTAAAGCAAATAATCCAGAATGATAGAATCCATTTTCAAGACCTGCTTCATAACTTACATTTAAGTAAAAACCTTCGTTAGAGAGCTTGTAAATACTCTCTCTATCACCTGTCATAAAATGCCAATTAGGGTTAGTCACTTCATAGTCTTGCGCATATTTTTTGAGCACTTCAGGTTGATCGTGTTCTGGATCTATAGAGAACGAAGCAATCCCAAAATTAGGATTGTCTTCAAACTGTTTTGCGATAGTCTGCAGATTATGATTCATAGGTATACAGATATCTGTACAACGTGTAAAAAAGAATTCTACAAGATAGACCTTGCCTCTATAGTCTGTATTAGAAATGGTATCATTATCCTGATTTGCAAAAGCAAAAGGAGGCACCTTTCTGTCCTCTCCATTAAGTGTTATATAGACAAGTTCGCCTGCTTCCTGAGCATCTTCTACCCCACCAATTGCGTGCATGCGACCTCCTCGAGTTACATCATTATTAGAAAGTCTTCTAAAGATTTTAGGAATGAAAATAATCCCAAAAATCAATACAATAAAAGCAATGCCTATATAGGTGTTCTTGCGCATTCTATTCTTCCTTTTTAGGTAAGCGTTGTTCTAATTCTGGACTTGCATTGTTGTTTTTCTTTAAGGCTAAGCGATACTCTGCTAAGAGTATTTTGATATCATCCTTAATATACCCCATCTCCACCGCTTGCGTAAAATCATAACCATATACATTAGGTCTTTTTTCATCATGACCAGCTCGTAAGGCGCGCGCTCTATCAATTATAAATACGTCAGGGTGATCTCCAGAAGGGGTCAAGTCTAAACCTGTTTTTAAGCTTTTAAAATGGGCTCTTGCCTTTTCTTTACTAACAGCAATAAAACGCATTTTAGAAACATCAAAAATACGTCCTAGCTCTACCTTTAAATCTGTGATTGCTTTTTCATTGCCTGGATTTACAAATAACACCATCTGAAAATCGTCAAAACGTTCAAAATACTTATAAATCATCAGATTAAGATTAGCCGTATAGCCGGCATTGGTCTTAAGCTGGTCACCCAGATAACCTACAAGCGTGATTCTCTCTTCTAAACTTAGTGGTTCATCTGTAGAATGTTCTGAGACTTTTATTTCTCGTAAAGCAAACTGGTCTACATCTGCCACCTTATCTGATTTGATAGGTAGTTTTGCAAAATTATACACTCCAGAGGAGAAGAATAAATACACTACAACAGGAAGCACAAAGAGTGCGATAAGTACCAATTTCTTTTTCATAAATCAATAGCTAAAAAAAGGCGGTTTTTTCAAACCGCCTTTTCAATATTTTAAAAATCCCAACTCTGGAAGCCGGTGTCATATACATTAAATATATAATCTCCTTCTGTTAGTAGTATAGCTACTAAGTAAAGAATTAAGAATACTCCGGTCCAAACTACCATACGACGTAAGGCTTTTACCTCATCCCTCATGTGCATAAAATCCCAGGTAATATAATAGGCCTTAAATATGGTTAGTAGTATAAATATCCAGTTCAGGTACTTCATTCTAATAAATGTACCTTCAATTAAAAACTCTGGCTTATAGATACCTAAAACAACTTCTATACCTGTAACAATAGAAAGTATAATAAGTACTCCCCATATTTTGGTAATGTTTGATTTAAACTTTAATAAGCCTCTAAATATTTCTAATTTATGTTCGTGTGCCATTATCTAATGGTTTGATATTTTTAATTCTCGTTTATTATACTAGGTAGAAGAAGGTAAATACAAATACCCAAACAAGGTCTACAAAGTGCCAATACAGCCCTACTTTTTCAACCATTTCATAATG
>JALZVV010000186.1 GCA_023299935.1 Dokdonia sp. | reverse complement strand
TGTACCTGAGAATAATAAATAAGGGCTTGATTAAATTTTTCGTCCAGCACAAGTATGTCCGCAAGCTCCATCTTAAGCCGTGCTTCATCAAAACGCCCGTGTGGTTCTATTATCCTTTCCTTAAGATAACTTACCCCTTCCTGCACTAAGCCCATATTAAATGCCGTAAAATGGGCATAATCTATTTGTAAAGGCACAGTCAAATCTCCTGTTCCCTGCTCAATTAGCAATGCTTCGTATCGCGTTTTTATGGATTGGCGTTCTTCACTAGTGGTACTCAATTCAATATCTATACCTAAAAGCATTTGCTCTGCCTCTATCTTAATGCCATCATCATAACTCACCTCTTTGATATGTGCTAACACCTCACGAGCGACTTCTGGCGCATTATCTTCTATGGTAATATTAGCAAGATCAATGAGTCCATCTATATTCCCGTCTGTACGTTTAAAGATAGCTTTCTCTTGGGCAAATGCTTTTCTGTAGTCTTTTTGCTGGATAAACAACCAACTCAGCAGACTGTTATAGAGCACATTTTGTTCTTGTTGTAAGCGTCTTAAGAGTAGTTTTCTAAAAATGCCGTTAGCTTCATTAAACGGGTCTTCTGTAACGTACTGTCCAAAATTACGTTGTGCTACACTTATATAAGTAGCTTTGCGATTAACCAAGTCCAAATAGCTCGAAAACATTTTTTCTATCTGTCCAAGTTCTCCATATATTTTGGCTAATTCTAGGTCAAAATTACTAATGGGATTATTGACCATACCAGCCTCATAGGTAAGTACTGCTTCTTCTAGCAAATTATGTTCTTGAAAAGCCCTTCCTACTTGATAGGGACTTGTTTTATTTTCAACAATGAGCGTTATCGCCTCATTATAAGCACGTCGTGCTAGTGTATCTTGGTCTTGTAATTGATAGTTGTATCCTAATTCTACAAGAAATAACCCTTTGTATCTTCCTCCTCTAATACCTTGCTCTAGTAGGAGTTCTGCATCTGCATAATATTCTAACTCCTGATACGATTTTACTAAGCCCTTAATGACGGTTTGATTGGAAGGGTTTTCTTTTAACGCCTTTTTATAGGAGAGTATCGCTTTTTCAAATTGTCCTTGCTCAAAATAATTACGTGCAAGCTGGGGTTGATTGGATTGTGCTTTCGCACTTACTTGAACGGCAGGTAAAAAAGCGAACAGCATTCCAAAAACAAACAGAAATAACAATTTCTTCTTCATAGCCTAAAGATAATGAAAAGCACTGTACTCCATACACTCACTGTCTTTGAGAGTGTGGACTTTGTGAAAATTTTATCTGTTTTTCTAGTTAATGATGTCAAATCCACAGTATGGCACTAGTGCTTCTGGGATTTTAATACCTTCTGGTGTCTGACAATTCTCCAAGATTCCAGCCAATACTCTAGGCAAAGCAAGCGAACTCCCATTAAGGGTATGCGCTAGCATTTTTTTGCCATCTGCATCTTTAATTCTAAGCTTCAAACGATTGGCTTGGAAGGTTCTAAAATTAGAAACAGAACTTATCTCTAACCACCTGTCTTGTGCGGTAGAGAATACCTCAAAATCATAAGTAAGATGGGAAGTAAATCCTAGATCACCACCACAAAGTCTTAGAACTCGATAAGGGAGCTTAAGCTCATCAAGAATAGTTTTTACATGGGCTACCATACCGTCTAAAGCCGCAGCACTATGGTCTGGATGCTCCACTCGCACAATCTCTACCTTATCAAACTGATGCAATCTATTAAGTCCTCTCACATGAGCACCATAAGAGCCTGCTTCTCTTCTAAAACAAGGCGTGTATCCAGTATAAGTAATAGGCAACTCGCTAGCCGCTATCATCTCTCCTCTAAAAATATTAGTAACTGGCACCTCTGCAGTTGGGATTAAATACAAATTATCTCCTGTTACGTGATACATTTGCCCTTCTTTGTCTGGTAATTGTCCCGTCCCATAGCCCGAAGCTTCATTTACCAGATGAGGCACTTGTACCTCATCATAACCAGCAGCGGTATTTTTATCTAAGAAATAATTGATTAAGGCACGTTGCAAACGGGCTCCTTTGCCTTTATATACAGGAAATCCGGCACCGGCAATCTTGTTCCCTAGTTCAAAATCTATGATGTCATATTTTTTTGCCAGTTCCCAGTGTGGCTGTGCGCCTTCGTGCAAGACAGGAATATCTCCTTTACGAAAAATCTCTTCATTATCTTCATCACTATTGCCAGTAGGCACACTCTCGTGGGGAATATTAGGGATATTATAGAGCAGATTTTGAAGCTCGTCTGCTGCTAGATTCAACTCCTCCTGCAGTACTTTAGATTGCTCTTTAAGGCCTGCTGTTTTTTCTTTAAGGATGTTAGCTTTTTGCACCTCGCCGTTTTTAAACAACATTCCTATTTCTTTAGAAAAGGAGTTACTCTCTGCAAGCACCTCGTCTAGCTTGACTTGAGTGCTACGGCGTTTTTCATCTGCAGTGATTACTTGATCAAGTAAATCACTAGCGTCTATATTTCTTTTGGCTAAGGCTTTTGCAAAAGCGTCTTTATGTTCTCTTATTTGAGCTACTTCTAGCATAGTGTGCGTGTTAAGGAAACAAATTTAAGGAATTGAATGGGGAAGGGCTAGGATTTAGTTGTCCAAAATAATGATGTTATTTCAGTGTCTTTACTTTTTAATATCTTTGAATTATGGATATTCAAGGAATAAAATTAGATCTTATTAGTTGGCTCTCTGGATTAAAGGATGAAGGCATAATCACAATGCTTAAAGCTATCAAAGATAGCAAAGAAGAGGATCTTGACACACTAATTACAGATACTCCAATGTTAAAAGAACTCCTCGACAGCCGCGTCCAAGAAGATGCTGCTCAGTATCCTGCTGCTCTAACCTCTCTAGCCAAAATTAGAGAAGACCATGGGTTATAATGTAACAATTTCTCCCTTAGCAGAACAAGAATTAGCCGAGGCCTATTCTTATTATGCAGAAATTGCTATTCCTGTTCTTAAGAAGTTTGATAGAGAAATAGCAGCTGCTTTTTCTGCTTTAGAGAAAAATCCTTTTTTTAAACTACGTTATAAAAATGTGAGAGCTTTGCCCCTTAAGAATTTTCCTTTTCTAATATTTTTCACACTTAATGAACCCAATACTACAGTAGAAATACGGAGTATTTTCAACACTCATCAAGATCCAACAAAATACAGGTGATTTAATGGTTTAGAATAACTGTTAGATGAACATTAATGAGCTACTTCTAGCATAGTATGCGTGTTAAGAGAACAAATTTAAGGAATTGAATGGGGAAGAAAGCAAGTGGTATATTTAAATTAATTCAATATGACTTTTTGACTTTGAATGTCCCAAACGATATTCTGTTCATTTTTGATTAACCAATCATTCAAAAAAGAAATATCCTCATCATTTGGAATTCTAAATGTATCCGTTTTATTAAACTCTCTTTTAGTCAATTCCGAGAAAAAATGCATTGCATAATCTAAATGATCACCATTAATTCGTCTATGGTTTATATTGTTATTTAATATAATGTTTAAGTATTCATTGTAGACTCCTATAGGATTTTTATTTAAGGCAATTAAAACGCCTTCGGATTTAAATTTATTCAAATCTTTATCAAAATAGATGTTATTTTTATTTATGAAATACCAATCTCTCCAATCCCTAAAATTCCATTTATTAGGAACCTTCCAATCACTATAACCATAATGCGTAAATGACTCAATTACAGCAATATACTCTATCATTAATATAGCCTCCGAACGGTTAAAAAATTCCGGAATATCTTTTATGGAAGCATCTTCTATATAGCTCAAATACTCTAAGTATTTATTCTCATAAGTAATTGCTTTCTGAGGCAAGCAACCCAAGACTAAAATAAATACAACACTAATCATTAAAGATTTTTTCATGTACATCTCTATTCAGAGTTAACGAAAAGAATAGTGTTTTATTTCTCCAAATACTCCTCACTATCCAACAACCAATCTGCGTGTTTAAAGAATTCCCAATCTACAGTGGTTAAGTCTACTTTTGGGTCCACCAGCCTTTTGTATTTACGACCATTAACTTTAACCCTACAATTTACAAAGACGGCAATATCCTGTCCTTTTGCCGCATATTCTTTTTTGAGGCGTTGTGCAAACTGCCAGATAAAGTCAGGTTTGCTACCTAGATTACGGCGTTGTTTGAGGGTGAGGTAATCTTTTAACTTAACAAAAGTCTTTTTGTCAGTTTCCTTATCTACGACAGAGAAACTCACAGTACCCTGTTTAGTGCGCAGCATCATACGCCAGCTCAAACGATGTCCTTCTTCTGTCCATAAAACATTGTCTTGCATGGCATGCTGTCGTAACGGTAACAGGGCCTGGATGACTAAATATATAGTCGCTACTACTATGCCTATACTTGACCATTTATTAGTAAAAACAGGAGTGCTTTCCTCGCCATTATAAAAAGCCTTCCACTTTTTTAAGAAAATGCGATGAATGGTTTTAGGTGGATAGAAAAACAGAATAAACCCTAGCGACATATAGGGGAAAATCCCTACTTGAAATACAAATGAATTAAACAAATGAAAGAAAATAGAAGTGAAGAGCGCTAGTTTTCTGGTTCGTTTCCAGAGTAAAGCGGGAATAATCAATCCATCAAATAAAATCCCAAAATAGGCCATTATCCAATGCGTCCATTCTTTTTGCAATACTTCCCCCACTAACCAAAAGTTTTTCTTTCCCAACATCAATAGACGTGGCGCTGTAGTATCTAACCAATCGGGGTATATCTTGGCAATACTTCCGTATGTATACACAATAAATAATTG
>JALZVV010000185.1 GCA_023299935.1 Dokdonia sp. | reverse complement strand
GCTAGACAAAATAACATTGGTCGTGTTGAAGGAGATGGTTGGGAAATTGATCTAGGTGTTGACATCTTTAAAAGTGACAACAATGGTTTCAACTGGAACTCTAGAATAAACTTTACACAAAGTGAACAAATCGTTACGGAACAGAACGAAGACATAATTGTTTTTGCTGGTTTCGGAAACTTAGGTAATGCAGCCATTCGTGGTGAGCAATTAGGAGTAATTGTAGGAGATCGTATTTTACGAGATGATAATGGTAACTTCGTAGTAAATGGGGCAGGTAATTATGTAGCTGAGCCATTTATTGACACACCTGATGGAAGAAATATTCAACCTATCATTGGTAATCCTCAACCTGATTATGTAATGAACTTCATTAACACCTTATCTTATAAAAACTGGAATTTAGGAGTACAAGTAAACCATACAAAAGGAGGGGACATATTTGCCTCAACAGTTTCTGTATTGTTAGGACGTGGTCTTATTGTTGAAACAGAAGATAGAATTAACACATTTATATTACCTGGTGTTAATGTTGATGAAAATGGTGTTTCTACACCTAATGAAACTCAGATAAACAACTCACAATTTTACTTCACAAATGTATTATTTGGCCCATCTGAATTACAGGTATATGACGGATCTGTAGTAAGACTTCAAGAATTATCTCTTGGATATAGTGTTCCTAAGAAATTCTTAGACAAAACACCTTTTGGAGCGTTGAGTTTTACTGCTAGCGGTCAGAACCTTTGGTTTGACGCTTATAATACTCCAGACGGCGCGAACTTCGATCCCAATGTTGCGGGTGTAGGTGTTGGTAACGGTAGAGGATTTGACTTCCTCAATGGACCAGGATCAAGAAGGTACGGTATTAGCGTTAAAGCTTCATTTTAATTAAAAGAATTTTAAAAATATAATTATGAAAAACACATTTAAATTCATAATGGCCGCGATCCTTACTGGATCAATGCTATTTTACTCGTGTGAAACTAACGATTTGGAGCTGATAGCCACTCCAAATAGTTTGACAGTAGACCAGGCAGATCCTAATTTGCTATTAAACACAATCCAATTAGGTTATCTTTTTAATATGGGTACGTTTAATGGAAGTGCATCTTCTCTAACAAGAATAAATGTATTCGGTTCTCGCGATTACTTTTCGGGTATTACTGGACTAACGCTTAACAATGCTTGGTCTAGTCTTTACTCTACAGCTTTTGGAGATACACGTGGTATGATTCCTAATGCAAGCGCCATTGAAGAGCTTAATGCGGCTGCAGGTGATGGATCATTAAATTTTCAAGAAGGTGTTTCTAAGACGCTAATCGCTCATCAACTTATGTTAATGGTTGATTTTGTAGGGGATATTCCTTTTAGTCAAATTAATAATCCTTTAGAATTCCCTTCACCAGAGGTTGACAGTGGGGCAGATGTTTATGCAGGAGCATTAGGCCTTCTAGATGAAGCAGAAGCTTTATTGACCGGAAGTCAGGGACAAGATTTATTCTACAATGGAGATGCAGAACAATGGATACGTCTTGTAAATACAATAAGAATGAAAGCCGCACTAACAACAGGCGATATTGCCGCTTTTCAAACTATTGAAGCTGGAGGTAATTTCATTACTGATAACTCTGATGACTTTGAATTTACGTATGGCACCAATGATGTAAATCCAGATGAAAGACATCCGGATTATGTCGCTGATTATACACCATCGGGAGCAGGACAATATCGATCCAATTGGTTAATGGATCTTATGCTCAATAATGATGACCCAAGAAGATTTTACTACTTCTACCGTCAACAAGATTGTACTCCTGGTGCTTCGTGTAATCCTAATCCAATGGGAGAGGCTGTAACACAATTACAGTGCTCTATACAAATAGCTCCTACACATGTAACTGATGCTGGTTTTGGAGATATCTTCTGTTTTGTAGAAGATGGTTACTGGGGCCGTACACATGGAGATAACAGTGGTATCCCTCCAGACGGCTTTAATAGAACAGCAAATGGTGTATATCCTGCTGGAGGATTATATGACGATAGTGCTTTTGGTGCTGTGGGTCTAGATCTTGGTGGCGGCGGTGCTGGAATCGAGCCTTTCATTCTTGCTTCTTATGTTGATTTCATGAGAGCAGAAGTAGCACTAGCATCAGGAGATGCAGAAGGAGCTGCAGGCTTTATTGAGGCTGGATTAACGAAATCAATGGATAAAGTTCTCGAATTTGATTCTTTGGACACCAGTCGTGATGCTTCAATGGATGTTACAAGTGGTGAGGCAGCTGCATATGTAGATTCAATTGTTACTGCTTTTATGGATGCAGCGCCAGGTCCTGATCAGTGGAATATTCTTGCTGAACAGAACTGGACAACTCAATACGGTGGTGGTGCCGAAACTTATAACTTCTACAGAAGAACAGGTTTCCCAACTACAATTCCTCCTAATTTAGAGCCTAATCCAGGAACTTTTGTGCGTTCATTCCCTTATCCTAATAATGAGGTAGTTGCAAATCCTAATATTAGTCAGAAAGCAGATCAAACGGTACAGGTGTTCTGGGATACAAACCCACCATCTGCGTTAACAGGAGGATTTCCTGCAGCTAACTAATTATTATTTCATAATTTAAACAACAAAAAGATGAATAAATTTTATAAATACGTTGTTGCAAGTGCATTGATCCTTGGATTTATGGGCTGTGAGGACGACGAACAAAACGTAACAGACTTAGTTCAGGAAACTGTTGAAACTGGTGCTGTATTGCGTACAATTGATTTTACAGACGAGCTTTTGCTCGATATCCAACCAGAACAATTTGTTATTACTCTTGAGGAGCAAGATGAGTTAGAAGGTGGACTACTACAAGAGGTTAATGTATTTGTTACTTATACAGACAATTCGGACATAGCGGGTAACTCGTCTAGTTTCACGACTACAGAGATATTGCTAGACAACATACCGGCATCAGAATTTAGTCCTGGACCTTTCGGATTACCTAGAGTTACTGTTACCTATTCTGTTGATGAGTTATTGGCCGCAATAGGCGGTTCGTCTACTGATCAAATATATGTCGATGATACTTTCCGTTTTAGAGAAGAACTTGTCTTGACAGATGGAAGAGTATTTTCTGTAGATAATGCGGGTGGTATTATTACAGCTGGATTTTTCAACTCTCCATTTCAACATACGATGACGGTTACTGGAGGAATTAATGTCTCTTTTCGTGAAGATGGGTTGAATGAAATTAATGTTGCCGATGGTCAACCAAACGATGGTTATCAAACTATTTTACAAGTTCAGGAAGCCGTAGTTGATTTATGGGATCAAACAGAACTATTTATTAGTTATGTAGACAACAATGATGACGGTGTTGACAATAGTACAGAAGAAGTTTCTTTAGGAACAATCGATAGATCTCTTTTTACTTTAGAAGCGCTTGATGAAGGGGATGATCTGGAGCCAATTGAAATGGCTGTTGCAACTCCTATTGGTTTTACGCTAGATGAATTACTAACTGGAATAAATCTTACTTTAGCGGACTTGTCTGAAGATGACGAAGTAATTATTAGATATTCTGTTCGTAATTTCGCTGGACGGGAAATTTCATCTCTAATAGAGCCATTCTCTATAGCGATACCTGTAGTTAGTTGTCCTTTCGCTCCTATTGAAGACGCTACTACTTTTGGTGTTGGTACGTATATGCTTGAAGTAACAAGTGGTGTTTTTCCTGACTTTGGTGCAACAATAGATTATACAGAAGGTCCTGTTGAAATTGTTGCTACAACCGGATTAAATAGGGAAATAGTCGATGCTCCATTTTTACCAGAATTTGGTCCATTCTTGACTACCATTCCTTTTGCTTTTAGTTGTGATGTAACTATAACTGCGAATCACTTAGTAGCTGGAGGCCTTGGTTGCGGCGGAGCTTTTGATATGATGGGAGAATCAATTGATGGTGTCACGGGAAGTTTTGATTCTACAGATGACACTACATTTACAGTTAGTTTCACCATTTTTCCTGGCGCTTCTACTTGTCCAAGTGTACCTTACAATTCTACAATTACATTAACAAGAATTTAATTACAAATTAAATTTCTATATTCTTAATAATTATAAGGCCACTTCAAAGTGGCCTTATTTTTTATATGACACTATCCTTAACTCAAATATTCGGCACACGCGCCATTATAGAAGCCATAGAGGCAGGCAAAGAAATTGATAAAGTATTTCTTCAGCGAGGACTTGCAAATCCGCTTACAAGCGAATTAAACACCCTTATCAAGAAAAACAACATTAATACATCTTATGTCCCCGTAGAAAAGCTCAATAGGCTTACTTCTAAGAATCATCAGGGAGCCGTGGCTACCATCTCTCCTATCGTCTATAACGATATGGAAACTGTTATAGAAAAAATTATATCCACTACCGATACACCTCTTTTTTTAATTTTAGATCACCTCTCAGATGTTCGCAATTTTGGGGCTATAATACGCACGGCAGAATGCGCTGGTGTAGATTGTATTATCATCCCTAAGAAGGGTGGCGCTCCTTTAAACGGAGTAGCTGTGAAGACTTCTGCTGGTGCAGCCTTTAATATCCCAATAGCAAAAACAGACCATATTAAAGACGCTATCTACCATTTGCAAGGATCCGGAGTTAAAGTGGTCGCTGCTACAGAAAAGACAGAAGACACTTTATATGACCTATCCCTAAAAGAAGCTGTTGCTATAGTTATGGGACGAGAAGATAGCGGGGTGTCGCCAGGTGTGTTAAAGATTGTAGATCATAAAGCCAAACTACCCCTTTTAGGAAGTATTGCTTCTCTTAATGTTTCGGTAGCTTGCGGTGCTTTTTTATACGAAGTGGTACGACAACGATCCTAATCACTCTTCTGAGTCCGTTTCTGTCTCTTCTTTAAAAATATATCTATACATTATAGTCTCTTCATCGGTGGGCTCCTCTTCTTTCGGTAGTTCAAAGAAGTTACCTTGCTCATCAAACTGTCGCATAAAAGCATCGTCTTCTACATTGTAATCATCTGACTCCCATGTAAATGATGGTTTTTGAGGTACGCTTTCGCGAAAGCAAAACACACCCAGCACCAATCCAGCAATAAAACCAGACAAATGGCCTTCCCAAGAAATTTTTTGATCCAATGGCAAGGTTCCCCAAACTAGACTTCCGTACAGAAAAACAACCAAAAGCGATAAGGCAATCAATCTAAAATGTTTTGCCCGTATACCTTTAAAGAACAAGAACGAAGCAAGGCCATAGATCACACCGCTCATCCCAATGTGAAAGGACGCCCTACCGATACTCCAAGTACCCAATCCACTTAGAAGCACAATCCATAATAGCACACGCCAACTTATACTTCTATAAAAATAAAACAGTGCCGCGCTCAACACGAAAATCGGGACGGTATTATGCCATAAATGCTTAATACCTGAATGAATAAAAGGAGAAAAAAAAACGCCTCTCAAACCAGACACACTTCTGGGACGAACACCCCAGCGTGTAAAATCTACCCCAAACCTTAATTCAAACCAATATACCAGCCACATGCTCAGTACAATAAGAATGGGATATATCACTACCCCATTATAAAATTTAAATGATTCCTGAGAGGTTTTCATATAACTATACTACACAATAAATTAACCAAAATTTCAAAGATGCTATATTGTCATAATTCCATTAAGAAATACGTATTTTTAACAGATGAATACACCACTCGCCGAAAGACTAAGACCCAAAACACTGGATGATTATCTCAGCCAGAAACATCTTTTAGGTGAGCAAGGTTCTTTACGAAAAGCTTTAGAGGCAGGGATAATACCATCTCTTATTTTTTGGGGACCTCCAGGTGTTGGTAAAACCACACTTGCATCTATTATTGCCGCTCAATCAGACCGGCCTTTTTATACCTTAAGTGCTATAAGTAGTGGGGTTAAAGATGTTCGAGAAGTAATAGAGAAAGCCAAAAAGAGCGGTGGTCTGTTCACTCAAAAAAATCCTATCCTATTCATTGATGAGATTCATAGATTTAGCAAATCACAACAAGATTCTCTTCTCGGTGCTGTTGAGAAGGGTTGGGTCACGCTTATAGGTGCTACTACAGAAAATCCAAGCTTTGAAGTGATTCCTGCATTACTAAGTAGATGTCAGGTATATATCCTCAAAGCTTTTAATAAAGAAGATCTAGAATCACTTTTACACAGGGCGATTACAGAAGACGAGCTTATTAGTCAGAAAGACATCGCGCTAAAAGAAACAGAGGCCTTGATAAGATTAAGCGGTGGAGACGCTCGCAAATTACTTAATATTTTTGAGCTCATAGTAAGTACAGAAACCACTCAGAAGGTGGAGATTACAAATGAGATGGTTCTAGGGAAAGTGCAGCAAAACACTGTGCTCTACGACAAAACAGGAGAGCAGCATTATGACATTGTATCTGCCTTTATCAAATCTATACGAGGTAGTGATCCTAACGCAGCAGTGTATTGGCTCGCCCGCATGATAGAAGGTGGCGAAGATGTAAAGTTTATTGCTAGGCGTTTAATTATTGCAGCATCTGAAGATATAGGCAATGCTAATCCAACAGCACTGGTTGTCGCCAATAACTGTTTTCAAGCTGTAACTACCATAGGATATCCAGAATCCCGTATTATATTGAGTCAGTGTGTTACCTATCTTGCTTCTTCACCTAAAAGTAATGCCTCTTATCTCGCTATTGGGAAGGCCCAAAAACTAGTTCAAGAAACAGGAGACCTATCTGTACCCCTCGCACTTCGCAATGCTCCCACAAAGCTTATGAAAGACATAGGCTATGGAGATAATTACCAATACTCCCATGATTATCCAGGTAATTTTGTGGCTCAAGAGTTTCTACCAGAAGAAATCTCAAATACTAGCTTGTATGTACCAGGTAATAACCCAAGAGAAGAAGGTTTAAGAAATTATTTAAAATCTAAATGGAAAAATAAATACAACTTTTAATGTTGTACCTCTACTAACTGTATCTGTGCATTATTCACTCCTCCTAATAATAGTTGCTTAGCTACCCCTTGATGTTCTAGTTGTAGTAAGCTCTTTGCATTGCCTTCAATAAACAATCCTGATTGCATAGGTGCTTGAGCGCTATATCCATCACGAGTATTAGACATAAGTACAGTACCATTACCTCCATCATAACGCGGCGTTTCTACTTCTGTTTCAAAGATATTCCCTAAAACGATAAGATCCTCATATCCATCCTTATTTACATCCTCACAGACGATACTTAAGATAGGTGCCGTTTGCGCGTAAGCCGGAAGTAAACTAACCGTAAAACCTCCTTGTCCATCATTTATCAATACCTTAGAAGAAAAGGTCGTAACCTCTGCAGAGTAGGCATCTTTTAGATCTTCGCCATATATATCATCTAAACTTGCATTAGCAAAGGCCTCATAAGTCTCAAATTTTTCGGAAATGAAAGGCATTTGTTGTGTAGAACATTCTTTACCTCGAGCGGGCACATAAGTGCCATTATAGCTATTACTCAATACCAAATCAAAGGTGCCATTATCATCAAAATCTGTTGCAAATACTTTAAAAGGTGATTTTTCTGAGGCTTTATACTTCACATTATCTCCAATATTTCCTACCACATAGTCTGGCAAACCGTCCTTATTTATATCTGTCTCAGCAACCGAAAACCACCACCCTTTTTCTTTATCCATTCCTTTCTCTGCTGATACATCCTTAAATTGACCGTTCTCGTTTTTAAAGAACCCAATTCCTGTCCACTCACCTACTGCTATGATATCTTCCCAACCATCATTATTAAAATCTGTACTAATTACCTTATTTATCATACCAAAACTAAGGAGACCACCTGCCTTTTGTGCAGTTACATCTTTAAAACTGCCATTGCTATTTTCCAATAATTGAGAACTCTGAAACTCTGGATAATGCTGGGGCTGTATTCTATTTCCTATCACAAGGTCTTGATCTCCATCTTGATCAAAGTCTATCGCAGTTATGGATTTACTATTGTAAAACCCCTCATCCAAAACTTCAAGTGTGAAATTTGCCTTTCCATCATTTCTGTATAATCTGTTTTGATATTGCTTCCCTCCTTCTATAAATTCTGTACCCCCACTTAAGACAACTAAATCTTGATCTCCATCCCCATCTACATCTACAAACAAGGATTCCATATCTTCCTGAGCATTTATCAATTTGGATAATCTTGTACCTTTAAAGCCAGTTGCATTCTGCACATACAATATTCCTTCTTGTCCACTTGCTCCTCCTACATAAATATCTTCCAAGCCGTCTCCATTAACATCTCCCTTAGACATAAAAGGTCCAAGTGTAGACTGTTTATAAGGCAGTAGCACTTCTTTTTCAAAATCGTTAAAATTATTTTCTTTATGACTAAAATCAATACCTAGAGAAGACTTGCTTTTTGAAAAAGCGAATTGAGATGAACTAAAATAATCCTGAAAAGTTGGCTTTGCCTGTTCCTTAGCCTCTATCTCTGCCGACACTATTGTGGTATTTACACTCACATCCCTATATACCATCTCCTTCCCAGAAAGCCAAGTAACAATTACCTCATCTATTTTTTGAACAGCTCCTAAACCAAAATGAGCAAGGTTTTCTGTTGCAGACAGATATCCCTTAGCACGTTTGGACTCGTATACCTGTGTATTATCACCATAATTAATCGTAATCTTTGCAAATGGTTCTGAGGTCCTCCCTTTTAGTTGTACTCTTAAATAATTTCCTACTTCTTTTTCAATACTTAAATTCTTAAAAACTAAGGCTTCATCATCAATATTGCTAACTACTAATTCTAAATCACCATCATTATCTAAATCTGCATACGCGCCTCCATTAGAATAGGATGGAACAGATAATCCCCATTGATATCCCACTTGCTTAAACGATAAATCTCCTTGGTTTTTAAACACAACATTGCTCAGCTTTTCGGTAGGCATAGCATCATAGAGTTTTTGCTTTACTTCTGCGGGCACATTACCATTAAAGGCTTTTTGAGTATCCCTTACTTGATTTTGCAAGTCATTATCCAAAGCATACTTGCGATAACCATTAGTTACATAAACATCTCTATTACCATCATTATCCAAATCTGCTAGCAAACCTGCCCAGCTCCAATCTGTCTTAGCCATTTTAGACTGTTGCACAACATTTGTAAAGCTATTGTTTCCTACATTAAGTTGTAATGAATTAAACATATATTGATGCTGGAACCCCAGGTCTTTTGTAAGCATATCAAAGCGAGATTCATTCATACTTGCCATCAAGGTCTTAGATCTCACGTGGTCACTAGCTGCCATATCCAATACAAAAATGTCTTGTAGTCTATCATTATTAATATCTGCTATATCTACACCCATCCCAAAAAAGGACACTTGCTTTGTATACTCTTTAATTCTATCTGTAAAGGTTTTATTGCCGTTATTAATGTACAATGCATCAGGGATGTAGTAATCGTTTGCAACATATATATCCAGTAAGCCATCATTATTAATATCACTTACGGTAATGCCCAGGCCAAAAGCGGGGTTCAGCAATCCAGCCTTTTGGGTAACTTTCTTATACTTCCCTTGATTGTTTTCATAAAACTCAACACTACTTTTTTCCAAGTTTTTTTGAATCTTCATACTTGCAAAAAAACGTTGAGGATCTAGACCATAAAATTCATTTTCATTAGAAACCACGCAATCTAAGTCACCATCATTATCATAATCAAAAAATATGGATTGTGTGCTGATGCCCGTATCTGCTAGATTGTATTGTGCTGCGCTTTCGCGAAAGCGATTGTTTCCCAAATTAACATAGAGTAAATTCTTTCTATCTGGAGATTGCCGCGGCCCTCCTTGAGATATATAAATGTCTAGAAGTCCATCAGAATTAATATCCACAAAGGTTACGCCATTAGCCCATTGCTTTCCTTCGTTTATGCCAGCAGTTTCCGAAATGTCTTCAAAGATGAGATCACCTTTATTTAAATAAAGCTTATTAGGAACTTGATTTCCCGCAAAAAAAATATCTTGCAAGCCATCATTATTTATATCTGCGATACCAAGACCAGCGCCGTTGTAGAAATAGTCAAAATCAAAAAGATTTTCCAATGTAGAAACATCTTCTTTTAATGTATTAGCAAATGTAATCCCACTTGTCGAGCTGGGGATTTTTTCAAACAGCTTAACTTCTGATTTAGATGCTTTAGTATTTGTATTTATTTCTTGAGGTTTCTTATCTTTTTGACAGGCAAAAAGGACTAAAATTAAACCTAAGCAGATTAGATAACGCATTATTCCTTCTCAAAAATCATTTTAATAATTCCTTGAACTCCTTTTATTTCTCGCTCAATAATAAACTGGTCATTCTCAAAATATCCTTTCCCTGCAAATTCTGTAGTGGTAATTGTATAGGAAGCTGCTTGCTCACTTACAAGGACACCTATCTTTGTATCCCCTTCATAGAAAACCAAAACTCCATCACCCTTAACTAAACTATAAGAGCCATCTTGACTATTATATTTTTCTCTTCCCAGAATACTTTTGCTTTCTATGGGATTGGTGATTTTTTCCAGTTTTTCTTCAGAAACCTCTGCAATTACTGAATTTTCTGTGGTAGTAGGAGACGAAGGCGTGTTCTCAGATCCAGCTCCATTATAACGATACTGTAAGTCTGCTATAGATAAAAAAGCCATACGAAGTGCCCCATGATGCGCACGTGTATAATCTTTCAATTTACTGGAGCCTTCTTCTGAAATAAAAACAATTTTTCCATCACAGTCCTTAAGCACAACTTTAAGCTTCGTTCTAATTAAACCACTACTATCTTCTACATCGGCAGTTAAAGAATTACAGCTATTTTTATTCATGTCATCAGGAAGATCACCTACACCTAATTGATAAGCTTGAAATCCATACTTCTTAAATAAAAAGGTAGTTAAAGAATTGATCTGGTATTTATCTATTTGTTTGGTCCAACTATAACTATTAGGTACCAAAACATACTTATAATTATTAACCGATTGAGACATAGCACTTATACTAAAAAGCACTAGTAACAATAGTGAAAATATTGACTTCATATCATTTAATTTTTAGAATCCATAATTACTTGCATTCCGGCCTGCAGCGTAAGCTGCCTTGCCTGTGAAACGTCACTATACTCCAATAAATTATCGCCTGCAAGATAGAAATTAAAATTCTTAATTTTTGTGGAAACTAATAGTCCAACATTATTTTTTGAAAAAGTATCTACAGTATAGGTGAATTTGGTTTTCAAGAATGGCCACCAGCTCTTATCAAAGTATAATGTTGCTGAGGCAAGCACACTTCTTGGTCTCTTTATTGCATTGATATGAAGTCCAACATGAGAAGTATATCTAGTTCCATTTTTATTTGTACAGTCGCACTCCCCATTCAAGTTAGTTCCAAAGCCATAATTTAATGCTCCATTAAATTTTACAGGTCTAAGAGTAACATAAGAATCTTCAAGCTCATCTTCAAAAGGAACAGCAGTTTCTGCCTCATTAATAAAAATCTCCCAATACTCTGTGGTCTCTTGTCCTGCTAATAAAGCAGGGAATTCCAACTCAATGCCATCCAAATCAAACGAGCCAGAAAATCTATAATTCTGAACATCATTACCATGAGCAATAAATCCAACATCTAGAAGACTTGCACTTACAGAAAGTTGATTAGAGATATCATAGGTTCCGCCTATATCTATTCCCAACCCTAGATTAGAACTAAATACTAAACGTGAGGCCTTAAAATCATCTGTCAATCCAGAGGTGTTTGCAGTGACATTTGCTCCCACGATCTCGTGTGTATAGAAATTGGGGCCTTCTGGTGTTGTTCGGGTTCTAAAAAAACCTTCATTGTTTGTGCTATTAATATTAGCTGCACTCATATATAGCTTTGCGCGAGCTCCTAAACGCAGCTTTTTAGAAATTTTTTTATTTATCCCAAAGTGATATACACTTATAAGCTCTGCGGTAAAGGATATGTCAGAAAATTCAAATGAACTATTAATAAAATCTGCATTACCGTCATAAGCAAGCAAAGCAAAGTCTTTAGGAAAATAAACAATGGCGTCTGTTTCTTGATATATTCCAGCGGAGTAAAAAGTTTTTTCATCTCGACCCAACCAACCTGCCGATAATAGCTCTAACTGCTGATTTACAGTAAAAACATCTTTATTATCAAGATCACGTATTGCAGTATCAATTCTGGCATTGATATCACCTCCTTCTTGAAAAATATCCCAAACGCTAACTCCAGAACTTCCTCCTCCAACAGAAATACCAGAAAGTACAGGTACTCCAAAATAAGCTTCATACGTATATGACGCTCCTGGATTAAGCAACAAAGATTGTGGCAAATCATCTACCCCATATAATAGTTGCTTATTTTGTCCATAAGCAACTCCAGCTATCAGATAAACAGCTATGTATTGCCACTTTAACATATCAAAAATCACTAATTTCAAGAGAGTAGAGTGCTTTACTCTGCAATGAAATCACACCATCAATAAATTGTCCATTAGTATTTAATTGTATCTCATTAGCCACTTGAATAGAGTTAAGAATGGCTTCAAGTTCAATTTCATTTACTTGCTCTACAATAGTTGTTCGCATAGAAGAACCATCAGGTGAAGGCGCAACAGTAAACTCCAACATATATTGGGGGACTCCATTTCCATTTAAAAAAATAGATCTATTACTAAACGATTGTAGAAAACTATTATCTACTTGAAAGGTGAATTCTATCTCTCTAATATTATCTCTAATAAAGCTATCATCTAGAAATTCAAGACGTGTTGTATCCCTAACAACAAGTGTTGTATCTGGAATACTCACATCAATAAAAGTGTCTGTTCCTAAAGAAAAAAACACAAGATCTGCATCTATACGCGGACTCAATACAATATCATCTGCTTGGTCAAAATCGAGCTCACTAGAACAAGATATAATAGAGAGCAAGCTTATTACACAAAAAATAAAGGGATAGGATTTGTACATAGCAGGTTAATTAAGATAATACTAAAACGGCTAAAACTAGTAGTATATTGCTAAAGATAATTCTTAATTTGGGCAAGGTCACGAATCACAATATTAGCCTCAGGAAGCACTAAATTGTGATAATTAAAACAAATTGTCTGCATTCCTATATTTTCAGCACCCACAATATCTGCTTCGTAAGTATCTCCTATCATCACACTATGTGACGCACTTGCCCCACTTTCTTTAAGGGCAAGTTCAAAGATTTTAGGATGGGGTTTCTTTACACCGGCAGCCTCACTGGTAATCACAGCCTTAAAAAAATGATCAATTCTAGAATTAACGAGTTTTTTTATTTGCACTTCTTCAAAACCATTAGTAATAATATTAAGCCTATATTTCTTAGAGAGATATTCTAAAACCGCAATTGTATTTTCAAACAAATGATTGTGATTAGGCAAATGAGTAATATAATCGTCAGATAAGGTATCAATCACATCATCTGTTACCGATATACCAAGCGCATCAAAGGTCTTTTTAAACCGTCCATACCGCAGTTGTGCCTTCGTTACTCTATCCTCTCTATACCATTTCCAATACTTAAAATTGATAGGACTATAGACTTTTAAAAACTCATCAAAATCTATCGCAATATCGTTTAACTTAAATATAGCTTTAAAAGCTAAAGCAGAATTGCGGTCAAAATCCCATAATGTATGGTCTAGGTCGAAAAAAACATCCTTTATATTCTTCATGAAACACCTATTATGTTCTTTAGTAATGTGCGCCAATCACTATTAGCTAAGAGACTATTTGTACAACTAAGGGCTAAAACGCCTTGCACATTTTCAATACGACCCTTCATTTCATTTACTTCAACAATATCTACAGTTCGTTCATTGAGATTAATCACAGCCTCTAGAGGTAATGACACTGGAGTAAGCAAAAGTGAGGTCTGCATCTCATAATCTAAGTCATAAAAAAGAAAAGGCCTACAGCTTCCTGCCCTAAATCCTATTTTATTAGGATAACTCATACCATAGTCCTTAATTATCTCCTGTTCTAAGAACATTTTATAACTCTGCGGAATATTAAATTGGTTGTTTGCATATTTTCCTCGTTGCAGAGGTTTGTTCACAATAGACTCTAATCTATTTTTTTCTTTCTTGAGTTCAACAGCATTTTTAGCAGATACTACAGAGGCAAGCAAACCCACATGGCAATAATCTCCCATCATTTTAATAATAGATTGAAAGCTTACCTTACTATATCTAATATTCGTAGTATCACTAGTTTGATCCCCTAATTCAAAAAGCACATTAAATGTAGAACTGCTTTGTTTCTGAACATTTACTAACCAAGTAAAAATATCATACGGATCCTTGCGTACTCCAAGGATCACCCGTGTTCGATCATATAGTTGTCGCAGTCTTAGATTGAATATATCTTGAATATAACCACCAACCGTTCTAATAAACCCAATCTTACGATATGCAAACGCCTGCGGAACTCTAATCGTTACATTCGTCTCAAAGCTAGTCCTTGCTAATTGTATCTCAGGATATCGCTCGCTAAACACTATTTTTAAGCGCTCCATCCACTCGTCTACCACCGGGATTTGCAAAAAATCGTTTTGCCCTGCTAAGCTTTCGGTATATGGAAACCTCCCTAAATCGTCCTTAACATGAGGCAAATATTCTTCATACCTACTCAAGAGATAAAAGGAACTTGCAAACACATCATAAGGCAGTGCAGAAGCTTCATTTTTAATACTAAAAAAACAAGGCACTCCTTCCCAATCCATCACTTGAATACCAGCATCACTAACTCCCTGCTCAAATAACAACTCGACACTTCCAAAATGTAATTCGTTGCCCAATTGTTTCTGGGTATATGACAATTTAGGCCCATCGTGTGCAACAAAGGATTCTATTTCAGAAGTAAAACCCATCTCAAGACCAAGAACCCTTGTAAAAATATGTTTAAACACATAACGCAGTCTCGGCGTAACTTCCTTTGTATAAATAAGTAGTGTTTGATTCATAGAATACCCTCGTCTGCAAAGCTAAAATACCCATTTTCGGTTATTATCAAGTGGTCAATCACCCTTAAATCCAGACTCTGAGCTGCCGTCATTAACTTTTGAGTCACCTGCTTATCTGCTTGGCTAGGCCGCAAGGTACCCGAGGGGTGGTTATGTGCTAAAGCCAGTGATACAGCCCCCACTTCCAGTGCTTTTTTTAAAGCAATACGGGTATCAACCAGTGTCCCTGTCATTCCGCCTTTACTCAACTGTAGTTTCTCCAGCACCTTATTAGAGTTATTCAGATAAACCACCCAGAATTCTTCATGAGAGAGGTCACCTATTAAGGGATGCATAAGCTCAAATATGGATTTACTGGAGGTAATACGCTTTCGCGAAAGCGCCTCTGTCCCACTCCTCCTTCTCCCCAATTCTAAGGCAGCTGCAATGGATATTGCTTTGGCCTCGCCTATCCCTTTAAATTTCATAAGTTCTTTGACTGAAACCTTGCCTAATTCTGAAAGATTGTGCTCTACAGAAGCCAGTATGCGTTTACTCAAACCCACAGCACTCTCTTCTCGATTACCAGAACCTATGAGAATGGCTATAAGCTCTGCATCTGAAAGCGCAGAACGCCCTTTAGAGAGCAGTTTCTCCCGTGGTCGGTCATCTTCAGACCAATTCTTTATGGAAAAAGGCTTCTTTTCTGACATACGAGTTAAAGATAAAGATTGTATTTTTAATACCTCGACTAGACACTAATACCTAATACCTAATACCTAATACCTAATACCTAAATTATGAAATCCCTTTTTGACCAAGAAGCCTATAATGAAGTACGAACACGCCTCAACGCCTTAACCGATAATAGCGAGCGGCAATGGGGTAAAATGACACCAGGACAAATGGTCTGTCACTGTCAAGCGCCGTTGAATATTATTTTAGAAAAAAACGATTATGGCTTAAAACCCAACTGGCTTATCAAAACATTCTTTAAGAAATCTATGTATAATGATAAGCCGTGGCGCAAAAACTTACCTACAGTTCCGGGAATGAAACAAACCGAGCCCAAAAATCTTAATCAAGAAAGAACGGAGCTGGAATCTCTAATGGAAGAACTGCACGCACAAGGAGATCGAAATGACTGGCAAGCACATCCTATATTTGGAGCACTTACTAAGGAACAATGGGGTAAAATGCAATACAAGCATCTAGATCATCACTTGACACAGTTTGGGGTTTAAACCAAATCTTTAACCTCCTCAAAATCCAAGCCGCCATAATTCCCACTACTCATAAGCAATAATGCAGTATTCTCCATTTTTTGTCCAAAAAGAAACTCTTTAAACTCAGCAGGGTCGGTATAAATATGCAAATCGTCTCGCTGGAAAGCCGCCGCAATTTGTTCTTTAGAAACAGGGGCTAATTTTTTGATTTCAATCGCGTGTGGAGAATAAAATACTGCTGCTACATCTGCTTTATCTAAGGCACCTTTATATTCCTTCAGAAACTCAGGAGTGAGACTACTATAAGTATGTAACTCCAAACAGGCAAGAAGTGTCCGCTCTGTATATTGCTCTTTAACCGCTGCTGTAGTTGCAGCCACTTTAGAAGGGCTGTGGGCAAAATCTTTATACGCTACATTATTTCCATTTTCAGCTATTTTTTCTAAGCGCTTACTTGCACCTTTAAAGGTCGCAATAGCTTCATAAAAATCTTCTTCTACCACGCCCATATGCTGGCAAATCCATTTAGCACCTGCAAGATTATTAAGATTATGTTTTCCAAAAACTTGTATAGGCATATCGCCTTCTGGAGTGGCGAGTAAAGTCTCTCCATCTTCTACCCTATACTCAGGGGTCTGATAAGGGTATTGTTTAATATGTGCAGTTGCGTTTTCTACAACTTTAACCACCTCAGCATCTTCTGTATTATACACCATCGCTCCGCCATTAGTCATACTATTTACAAAAATCTGAAACTGCTCTACATAGTTTTCAAAAGTTGGAAACACATTAATATGATCCCAGGCAATGCCACTTAGTAGTGCAATATTAGGTTTGTATAAATGGAATTTAGGCCGTCTATCAATCGGGCTACTCAAGTACTCGTCACCCTCTAGAACCATAAAATCGGCATCGTCGGTAAGTCGTACCATGGTTTCAAATCCTTCCAACTGAGCACCCACCATATAATCTACTTCCTTATCCCAATAATGCATCACATGCAATATCATAGAGGTAATGGTTGTCTTACCGTGAGAGCCTCCTATCACTACTCGGGTTTTATCTTTAGCTCGCTCATAGAGGTACTCAGGGTAGGAATAAATAGCCAGTCCTAATTCTTGTGCTTGGAGAAGCTCAGGATTATCTTTTTTAGCGTGCATCCCTAATATCACCGCATCAAGAGAAGCACTGATTTTTTCTGGAAACCACCCAAAAATCTCTGGTAACAAGCCATACTTCTCAAGTCTAGACTTAGAAGGGTCAAAAATCGTATCATCACTTCCCGTTACCTCATCTCCTTTATGATGTAACGCCAGTGCTAGATTGTGCATCGCTGCACCGCCTATGGCAATAAAATGTACGCGCATATGGTTCTTTTGTAATCCGCCTTAAAAATACAGCTTAGAGAGAAGAGATAACAGAAAAAAGAGAAGAGAATAGAAACAAATAAAAAAGAGACAAGCTTTTCCTCATCATTCAACTCTAATAGCGAAAGTAGTGAGCGGCCTAATATCTAACAGTGAGTGAAGCGAACGTTTTAAAAGCGAGTGCAACGAGCGCTACTATTTAAGGTATATTCAAATATTTATGCGTTTGCAAACTCACTTTCCACTTTGGGTTTTGCATCACGTAGTCTACAATAAGTGGCACTATTTTTTCTCGCACAGACCATTCTGGCTGTAAATACAAAATACAGTCTTTATTCACTTGATCTGCATACTTTTCGGCAAACTCAAAGTCAGATTTATTATACACAATCACCTTAAGTTCATTGGCGTGTTCTAGGACTTTAGGTGTAGGTAACATACGCTTTTTAGGGGATAAACATATCCAATCCCAATCTCCAGAAAGTGGGTAGGCACCAGAAGTCTCTATATGCGTTTGTAGGTCTCTGGATTTTAATTTTTGCGTAAGCGGACTCATATCCCACATCAAAGGTTCTCCCCCAGTAACCACTATGGTATCAGAATATTTGGCTGCATTTTCTGCAATAACATCAGCACTGGTTGGTGGATGTATTGCTGCATTCCAACTCTCTTTCACATCACACCAGTGGCAACCTACATCGCAACCGCCCACACGTATAAAATAAGCCGCCGTTCCCTTGTGATAGCCCTCACCTTGTATGGTGTAAAACTCCTCCATTAAAGGTAGCATCTCGCCTAGATCTACTTGTGATTGTATTGCCTCTTTCGTCATAGACTGCAAAGATACATCTTAAGTCTGTAATTTATATAGGAATAAAGACGGTCAATTTTACCAAAATCAATGACCATTTAAACCAATAGAATCCGTATTTTTAAATGCTAAAAGTAACCAGTCAACATGTATCAAAATAATCTCGCTTTCGCGAAAGCGCAAGACGAACAAGACCAACTCAAATCGTATAGAGAGCGCTTCTATATTCCTTTAGACAAACAAGACAATGAACTCATTTATATGTGCGGAAACAGTTTAGGTTGTCAGCCAAAAGCAGTCTCACATTACATAGAGCAGGAATTGAATGATTGGGCAAATCTAGGAGTAGAAGGACATTTTGATGCCCAAAACCCTTGGATGCCTTATCACGAGCAACTGGCTGTCCCAATGGCGGCAGTCGTAGGCGCAAAACCCAGTGAGGTGGTCATTATGAATACCCTCACCACTAACTTGCACTTGATGATGGTTTCCTTTTACAACCCAACTCCAGAGCGACATAAAATCATTATTGAAAGTGATGCTTTTCCATCAGACAAGTATGCAATGGAAAGTCAGATACGACAGAGAGGATTTAATCCTGACGACAGTCTTATCCTATGGCAACCTAGAGAAGGAGAAGACTTATGTCGCTATGAAGACTTAGAAGCTATCGTTCAAGAGCACGGAGATAGCATCGCCTTGTTATTGATTGGGAATACAAATTATTATTCTGGGCAGTTTTATCCTATAAAAAAGATTACAGAACTGGGACATAAGAACGGTAGTAAAGTTGGTTTTGACCTTGCTCACGGTGTAGGCAATATTATGCCAGAACTTCACGAGAACGGACCGGATTTTGCCGTTTGGTGTACCTATAAATATTTAAACAGCGGCCCGGGAAGTTTAGGCGGTTGCTTTGTACACGAGCGTCATCATACCAATAAAAACATACAACGCTTCACCGGATGGTGGGGACAGAATAAAGACACCCGCTTTAATATGCGCAAAGGTTTTGACCCTATCCCAACAGCCGAAGGCTGGCAACTCTCCAATCCTCCCATTTTGAGTATGGCAGCAGTAAAGGCAAGCTTAGATATTTTTGCCGAAGCAGGAATGAAAAACATCAAAGCTAAATCTGAAAAGCTTACCGGGTATCTTGAGTTTTTAGTGAATGATCTAAATAATGAAGATATCGCAATCATCACTCCTAATGACCCTACACAAAGAGGTTGCCAGTTGAGTATTCAAGTAAAAAATGCAGACAAAGCCCTGCATACAAAACTTACTGAGGCTGGAGTGATTTCAGACTGGAGGGAACCAGATGTGATACGAGTAGCACCAGCACCATTGTACAATACCTTTGAAGATGTGTTTGAGATGGTGGAACGATTGAAGAAAATATTATAAATTAAGACTAAAAGTTCTCTTCCATTGGGAGAGATGCCAGCAAGATAGAAAGGGAATGCATATACCAGAAATCTATAAAAACGAAAATCCAGAAGAAGTGCGAGACTTCTTAAAAGCAAATGCTTTTGGGATTCTGGTCACCCACCAAGATGGAAAGTCTTGTGCTACGCATATTCCTTTAGAATTTGCAATTCGGGAAGATGATAAAGAGATTCTCCACGGGCATATTTCTAAAGCTAATGAACAAGTAGCGCATTTGCAAAACGGTGCAGAAGCCTTGTGCATATTTAATGGCCCGCATAGTTATGTTTCGGCGAGTTGGTATGATTTTGAAGAAGTCTCCACTTGGAATTATATTGCCGTTCAAGTGCGAGGAACTATTAAAGTGCTAGACGAAGTTGGATTGTATAAGTCTGTAAAAGCACTGATGGACAAATATGAAGCACCACAGGAGAATCCAATTGATATGGATACCCTCTCAGAAAAAACAATGCGACAGATTAATGGTATCACGGGTTTTGAAATAGAAATAACAAGCATAGAAGCGGCTAAGAAAATGTCTCAAAATAGGGATGATAA
>JALZVV010000184.1 GCA_023299935.1 Dokdonia sp. | reverse complement strand
GAGCAGAGGTGATATGATTGTAAAAACTAATAATAAACCAGAGCCGGTTCAAGAGTTTGATGCCATGTTGTGTTGGTTAAATAATGATATGGCAAAGCCCAGAAGCAAATACAGTATCCTACACACTTCTAATGAACAAAAAGCTATGATTAAGGAAGTATTGTATAAAGTTGATATCAATACTTATTCTAGAATAAAGGATGATAAGGATTTAAAAATGAATGATATTTCTAGAGTAAAAATTAGAACTACACGACCGTTAATGATAGATGAATATCGCGATAATAGAATCACAGGTAGTTTTACCTTAATAGACGATGCAACACATGAGACGGTTGCAGCTGGAATGATAATTTAGTCAATAACAATGAGTGAAATATTTATAATTGCCGGGGGGATTCCTCGCAAATATGGAGAGCTGTTAAGTGCAGGACATGTTTTAAAGAAAGCTGAGATAGCACATATAAATTTTGAGAGTAATTCTTATGATTCCAAATTGATTTATGAAACGCCGGGTATATTTTGTCCAGATAATATGCCCTCAATAGGCTTTACTTCATTTAGCGTAACTGAAAAACACCTCTATATATCTACAAGTACAGAAGTACTTATTCTCGATAAATATGATTATAAGATAGTAAAAATTATTAATGACCCATTATTTCACGATAATCATCATGTAAAAAAAATTAATGATAAGATATATGTGGTAGTTACAGGAATAGATGCTGTAATGGAGTTTGATCTTGATGGGAATAGGTTAGCAATTTATAATGTTCTAGGTAAAGATCCTTTTCACAAGTATTCGAGGACTACAAACCTTAATAAGATTTCATCTACCAAACCCCATGAATCTCACCCTAATCATTTATTTGCTATGGGGGATGAAATTTGGGTTACGAGGTTTAAACAAAAGGACGCCGTTTGCCTTCAAGATAGATCAAAACGAATGGATATAGAAGTGGGTCACCCTCATGACGGTGTTGTGAAAGGTGATTTAGTATATTTTACGACAGTTAACGGATATATAGTAGCTCATAACAAGGTGACCTATAAAAAGGAATTAGAAATTAAGTTAACAGGTTCTTCTTTTAATAAAGATGTGCCGTTGGGGTGGTGTAGAGGATTGTATATAGATGAAGATTACTTTTATGTTGGCTTTACCCAATTGCGTACCACTAAAATAACTGAAAATCTTGCTTGGCTCAAGACTATTGTTAAGAATAAAAAGATATCATCTAAGCCTTCACCAACTAGGATAGAGAAATACACCCGTGATGGAAAATATGTATCTCAATCTATTATTCCCGCAGAAGGCATATTTACTATTTTCGGAATTGAGAAAGTACACTCTTAAAAGACATGAGAAATAAGTTTTTATGGCAAATAGCAAATTCATTAACAATAGCCGTAATAAATATTGTGTTCATTATGGTTATGGCGCGCTATATACCTAAAGCGGTTCATGGGGAATACACTATCCTACTAATTTTAAATAATTTTTTGCTCATGTTTTCTCAGTTTGGATTAGGTGCGGCCTTAGTTCAAAAAGAGAGTATTGACAAACGAGATGTTAATACTGCATTTGTAATCAATTTTATAATAGGAGTAGTGTTATATGCGATACTATTTGTTTCTGCTTCCCATTTAAGTGCTTTTTTTGAAAATAAGCTAGAAGTACAGGATATTCGATTACTAGGTTTAACTCTTATTCTTGCTTGTCTTGGCTCTATTTCTTTAGCCTTACTCCAAAGAAAATTTGAATTTAGGAAGATATTTATTGTTAATGCTACGGCATATTTTATTGGGTATATACTTATTGGGTTTGCTTTAGCGCACTATGGTTTTGAAATAAGGGCGTTTATATATGCTCAATTAGCCTTGCACGTACTTCTTTCCTTAACAGCCTACTTGTTGAATCCATTCCAAATATCTTTTGGTAAATTTAAAATAAAGGAATCTATGTTCTTTGTGAAATTTGGCAAGGAATTTACCACGATTAGATTATTGAGTTTAGTTTCTGGTAAGATTGATAAGCTCATTTTAGGCAAAACACTTCCTCTGAGTTTTCTTGCAAATTTTGAAAAAGCACAATATCTTACTTTTTTGCCACCTAGATTCTTAGGAAATTTAATTAATGGATTTTTATTTTCTCTATTTTCCCGATTGCAATCAGAGAACACGAAGTTATTTACATTGTATTCTAGCATTATAGGCTTAGTGTTGTTATTAGTTTGTCACCTGTGCTTTATTATGCTCTTTGAAGCTACTCAGATTATTCAATTATTTTATGGAGAACTATGGCTCGATATAGCCAGTTTGATAAAACTATTTGTATTTGCGAGTCCATTTATAACCTTAGCGGCCTTTTCTGATGTTTTGATAAGATCTAAAAATAGATTTAAGTATTCTATTAGAGCAAAGATTTTTTACCTGCTAGGTATTGTTTTGTCTAGTTTGTCTAGTCTGTATTACCCCATAGAGAATGTGATTGTTTTTCAAATACTGGTTACCATTGTTTATGCGCTTATATTAAATGGTATATGTGTGAAATTATTGAAACAAAGTTGGATGAATCAGAGATTTTCTTTCAAGGGTCTTTTTGTGTCTTTGTTATTTTTTTCACCGTTTTATGTCTTACGAGAAGTGCTTGAGGTTTCTTTTTTTGAAACCAGAACATCTTTAGTATTAATTGAAATTGTGATAATTTTGTCACTAATAATAATGAGAAAAATATTTTTCACTAGAAATCAATTAGAATTGATTTCTAAGGTATTGAGAAACAAATAATTATTAATAATTTTATGCTTAAAAAATTACTAGGATTATTTGTGCTGTTATCTTTTGTGACACAGACTTTTGCTGAAAGAGGCACCCATCCTATTTTTTCTAGATTAACTTTTCCAGATTTGTTTGGTGCAATGGCATTAGTTATTGGTTTTATTATAATCCTAAGAGGATATAAAACTGCAAATACTCATACCAAGATTTACACGAGTGCTTTTTTTTTAATCTTTTGTTTTTTTCTTCCTGTTTTATTTTCAAAAAGCCCTTTTTCAACCTTTATTGAATGTTTAATACTATTATTTTTAGTACTTCTATCGATAGTCTTATTTGAAGTCTTTAAAGATGATTTTTTGGAAACCTTCATCCCTAAAATAATTTATATATCTATCATTGCATCTTTTGTAGGGGTCTATGATTATTTTGCGGGAATAACGGGTCTTCCTAGACTTTTCCCATCTCGGGCAAGTGGCGAGGTTTTATCTGGTTTCAAGAATGCTGGGCAGGCGGGAGCCTATTTTTTGGTAATCATTGCAATATTGCACCCACTACGATATTCTAAACTTTATGAAAAATTAACCGCTAAGAATAAATCATTGTTAAAAATTTCTTTAATCTGTGCAGTTATATTTCTTGGGTTAACTGCAAAAATTGCTGCTTATATCGGGCTTTTGGTTGGATTTATCGGTTATGCTATTATAAAAAGGAGTAAACGATCGTTAGTATCTATTATAGTTGTAAGTATTGTTGTTGGCACGCTCTATATTAATTTAGAACATATTGCCCCCTTAGTATATACTAGAATTACTTATAAATATGAAACTAGGATTGAAGGAAATCTAGAAGCTGGGGTAGAGGATAATTTTATAATGAGGAATATTAATGATGCCGTAGCGGCATTTAAAGACAGACCTTTAATAGGTTCTGGCATAGGAGCTTTTAATCCATATTATAGTGATCACGAGGTTCATAGTACGTATTTTAAGATGGTAGGGGAAACTGGACTTTTGGGTATGATAGGATATGCTATTTTCTTGTATAGTTTTTTAGATCTATTTAAAACAGCTTCCTTTAAAAAGGAAAATCCTTTTGCAGATTTTTTAAGATTAGGATTCCCATTTATACTGGGATGTCTAGTTAGCTGGTCCTATACATATCATTTAAGAAAAAGAGAGTTTTGGTTATTAGTTACTTTATTAATCATTATTAAATATCAGGCGCACAAATGGGAAATGGGACAAAATGTTATTGAGCAAGAAGGTGATTAAACATCTCTGTGTCAACCGTTATCAAGAGTTAAGTATATGAAAGAAAAATTATATCATAAGGCCCCTTATATTTTCAAAGTAATTATTTTGAATATAAAAGCTTTTCTAAATAAGAAGAATCGATATAACGAATTCTATGACTCTCATTTAATAAATTTTAAATCTAATTGGACAAAAAGTTTTGAAGATCTAAAACTTTACCAAAAAGAACATTTGAGAGATTTACTTTTAGAAGTTTTAATGTTTGTTCCATATTATAGAGATGTATTCAATGATTTAGGGATAGAAGAGAGTGACATACGGAACGATCCTTTTAACGTAATCTCTCGTCTTCCATTATTATCAAAAAAAGATAGAAAAATCCAAGTTAATAACTTAATCAATTCTAATCCTCAAAGGGAAACAGCCGCCATTGGATTTACAAGCGGTACCTCAGGATCTCCTACTAAAAATTACTTAGATAAAGAGTCTCTGGCTTTGGGATTTGCATTGTGGGATAGGTTTCATTTTAGTATCGGCGTAAATAAAAACGAAAAATCTGTTCGTTTTTCTGGGCGTCTAATTGTGAATTCTAATCAAAATAAACCACCATTTTGGGTTATGAGTTATGTGGACAAGCAATTATTTATGTCGTCGTATCACCTAAAAAAGGAATACCTTAATTTTTATATTGATAAGTTAAATGATTTTCGACCACATTTTTTAGACGGATATCCTTCTACATTTTATATTCTGGCAAAATATATTGTTGATAACAAAATAAAACTGAATTTTATCCCCAAAGCAATAGCTACAACTGCAGAAACATTGTATGACTATCAAAAAGTAGCCATTGAGAATGCTTTTAATTGTAGGGTATACAATCAGTACGCATCGAGTGAAGGAAGCCCATTTATTACAGAATGTCTTAAAGGAAATCTTCATGTTAATATGGACTCGGGTATTTTTGAATTTCTTAATAAGAATAATGAGCCAGCTTCTGAAGGTGAAATAGCAAGAATGGTGGTTACTAGTTTTAGAAATTATAAGGTGCCTTTAATTCGTTATGATATTGAGGATACTGTATTGTTATCAAGTGAGGATTTTTGTGAATGTGGATGCCAGATGCCTATAGTTGAAAAAATTATTGGAAGAGAAGATGATATATTATGGACAGAGGAGAAAGGATACGTGGGTAGGATGGATCCCGCGTATAAAGGATTAGAGGGTATAGTTCAAAGTCAGATTATACAGGTAGATAAACTAAATTTCATAGTCAAGAATGTGGTAGACGATCTTTTTGATGTTAAAATGGAAGAACTTTTAATTAGCAACCTTAAAGAACGACTTGGCAGTAAAATTTTAATAAGATTAGAACGTGTAGAGAAAATACCTTTAGGCGCTAATGGAAAATTTGAAGCCGTAAAGAGAAAATTTGAAATCGATATATGAAATACTTTCAAAAGTTTATAAATATTTTAAGCACAATTTATTGCTTATTTATTTTTTCTGTTAAGAAAAATATGTTTCTGTCAAAAGGGGTGAGGTTTAAAAAAATACCCCAGATAATTATTAGAAATAGGTCTACAATTAAAATAGGAAGTAATACCCTAATTAATTCTAATAATTATGGATATCATATTAACATGCACTCAAGATGCAAATTAATAGCAGATAGGAAAATGGCAAAAATCGTTATTGGTGAAAACTGTAGAATACACGGAACCTGTATACACGCCTTTCATAGTATAAGAATAGGTGATAATGTCTTAATAGCTGCAAATTCACACATTATTGATGCTAATGCACATGAATTGTCTTTCCCTAATGTTAGTAATAGAATTAACACTGTTGATATAGGAAAAGAAATTATCATCGAAGATAATGTTTGGATTGGAGCTAATTGTTTTATTTTAGGCGGTGTTAGAATTGGAGAAGGTGCGATAATTTCTGCAAATAGTGTAGTACATAGAAATGTACCGAGTAATGCTATTTATGGAGGTAACCCTGCAGTACTTATAAAGCAATATTAAAAGTATAAATGAATAAAAAAAAACTAGTTCGAATAACGACAATTTCGAGGTCTTTGAAAAAATTACTTGAAGGTCAGTTAACTTTTATGAGTGACTATTATGAAGTTATTGGAGTTTCTGCAGAAGAAGAACTTTTAGAAAAATTAGGGAAAGAAAATAATTTTAGACCTTTTTTTATTCCTCTAACGCGCAAAATAACCCTGTTCCAAGATTTAAAATGTCTATATATTTTGTATAGATTTCTTAAAAATGAAAAACCACATATTGTGCACACGCATACTCCTAAGGCTGGTACAATTGGGATGCTGGCAGCAAAACTTGCAGGTGTTCAGCATAGGCTCCATACTGTTGCAGGTATGCCTTTACTTGAAGCTAAAGGAGTTAAAAGAGTGATTTTGAACTCTGTTGAAAAATTGACATACGCCTGTGCAACTAAGATTTATCCTAACTCTTATGGATTGAAGGAAATAATCATTAGTAAAAAATTTACTTCATCTAAAAAATTAAAGGTTTTGGGCAATGGTAGTTCTAATGGTATAGATATAGAACATTTTGATCCAAAATTATATAATGAAGGTGATGACCTAGTGCTAAGGCAAAAATATGGAATAGACAAAGAAGATAATGTACTATTGTTTATTGGTAGAATAGTAGGTGATAAAGGAATTAATGAATTAATTAATGCCTATTTTGAACTGCAAGGGCAATATGCTAATTTGAAATTAGTCCTTGTTGGAAAAATGGAAGAACATCTTGATCCTTTGCATGAAAAGACCTTACAAATTATTGAGAATAACCCAGGGATTATTCTTACAGGATATCAGAATGATGTTCGTCCTTTTTTGTCATTTGCAGATATTTTGACTTTCCCAACATATAGAGAAGGTTTTCCCAATGTTGTCCTACAGGCTGGTGCTATGAATTTGCCATCTATTGTAACTGATATTAATGGATGTAATGAAATAGTAAAACATAATTATAATGGTCTCATTATAAAGACCAAGAGTGTAGACGAACTTAAAGATAGCATAGTAAAATTAATAGAAAATAAATTGCTCTATAATGCTATTAAAGAAGTCTCTAGGAAAAATATTGTAGAAAAATATTCCCGCACTATTATTTGGGAATCAATTTTAGAAGAGTATAAGGTTTTAGACTAAATAAAAGGATATTTAAATAATGTACCCCATAATTAAGCGTATAATGGACTTTATAGCATCTTTGTTAGCTATAATACTACTTTTGCCCGTAATTGTTATAGTGATGTTAGTATTGGTTTTTGCCAATAACGGCACTCCGTTTTTTATACAAAAAAGACCAGGTAAGAATTCTCGTATTTTTAAAATTGTCAAATTTAAAAGTATGAACGATAAAGTAGATAAAGAAGGTACTCTTTTACCTAATGAAGATAGACTGACAATTGCAGGAAGGATAATTAGAAAAACTTCACTAGATGAAATCCCACAGTTGTTTAATGTTCTAATAGGCGATATGAGCTTGGTGGGACCTCGACCTCTTAAGGTGGAATATCTAAAATTATACTCTCCCGAACAATTAAAAAGACATAATGTAAAACCTGGAATTACGGGTTGGGCCCAGATTAATGGAAGAAATTCCTTAAAACATTCAGAAAAGTTTAAACTGGATGTATGGTACGTATATAATTATAGTTTCTTTCTAGATCTAAAAATTTTATTTAAGACCTTTGGCAAGGTATTTAAAAGAGAAGGTGTAGGTGAGAATGGAGTCAATACTAATCAACCATTTAATGGGTCTAATTAATTATCTTTTATGGGTAAGGAAAATGAATATATTGATTTTGAAGCTGTATTAAATTCCCTTAATACAGGTTTGTTAAATTGTCAATCAGAAGTTTTTGTTACTAATTATCAAGACCAAGGGTCCGTGCACGTAATTGGGGCACCAAGGTCTGGAACAACATTATTGACTCAGTTAATGCTAAGCCATCTTGAGGTTGGGTATATTAATAATCTCACAGCAGCCTTTTATAAAAGTCCAGTATATGGAATACGACTTTCACGACAATTACTGGGCGAGGATTACACCTCTAAACTCGATTCAGAATACGGAAGGACTAAGTTTATTCAAGAACCTCATGAATTTAGCTATTTCTGGAAATTGTATTTAGATTATCCTGATTTTTTACAACGAACCTATGATAAAAATCATCGTATAGATTGGAAAGCACTTAAAAAGACATTATATCAAATGACCCTTGCATATGAGAGGCCTATTGTGTACAAATCTTTTCAATACGGATTCCATGCGCAAGAAGCAGTAGAAAAAATGCCTAAGACACTTTTTGTTCATATTGAAAGAGATCTATATCAAAATGCTTTTTCAATACTAAAGCTTAGAAGAGCTCAGTTTAATAATGAAGAAGAGTGGGCATCAATAAAGCCCGTGCAGTTCGATTTACTCAAAAATGAAGACAAGTATAAGCAAGTAATTGGACAAGTGCTATTTCTTAATTTTGAATATAAAAAGCAACTTGCATTAGTGCCAGAAAAGAATAAATTTTTCATAAACTATAGTGATTTATGTAAAGATCCGGCACAAGTAATAAAACAACTTCATGAAATTATTTCTGTGCATAAACCTCTATTAAAGAGGGAGGAACCATCAACTACTCTTAATGAAAATATAACCAAAATACCTCAAAATATAATAGAGGAGTTTAGTAAAGCCGAAATCTGGGTCAGAGCAAATTTTCCAGAACTAAAAACATATAATGTTTAAAGCAATTTCAATAAATAATAAAGAAGCTTGGGATACGAGCCTTAAGGGAATTCAATTTTATGATTTTTATCATACTTGGGATTATAACAATACTACTTTTAAAAACAAGGAAGGCACCCCTATACTATGTGTTTTTGAGAATGATCAAGGCAAAATTATTTTTCCTATTTTAAAAAGGCCTATTGATATAGAACCAGGAGAAGGTTATTATGATTTTACATCAGTTTATGGTTATGCAGGTCCTTTATGTAGTCAAGCAATAAGTGATAATGTGATAATGTCCTTTACTCAGGAATTTAAAATTTTTTGTAATAGTCAAAATATCTTATCTGGTTTCTCGAGATTACATCCTTTACTTGATCAAGATACCCTACTGGAATCAATAGGGACTACAATGATGAACAGTAAAACAGTGACAATTGATTTAAAACAAACGCTGCAGGAACAACGCAAACATTATAGAAAAAGCAATAAAAGTGAAATTAATCAACTTAGAAGAAGTGCAAATATCGTTTGGAGTGATAAATCATTAGACGATATCCAGTCGTTCATGGAGATATATAATTCAAATATGAAAAGGGTGAACGCTAAAGATTATTATTTCTTTAATGAAGACTATTATACAAATTTCTTTAACGGAGATGGGTATGATGCACAATTACTTTTTGTTGAGATAGAAGGGTCTAAAGTTGCTGGAGCTATTTTTGTTTTTTGTGGTGAAACCATACAATATCATTTAGCAGGAACGCAGGAAGAATATTTGCGAGTAGCCCCAATAAAACTATTACTAGATGAGATAAGACTTTTAGGAACAGAAAAAGGATATAAGCATCTTCATCTTGGAGGGGGTACATCAAGGAGTGAAGACGATCCTTTATTTAAATTTAAAAGAGGCTTTTCGAAAATATTTGTTGACTTCAAAATTTTTAAGGCTATTTTTAATCAGGAAAAATATGACGAGCTATCTAATGCTATCCGTTCAAAATCAACTAATTTTGATGAGAACTTCTTTCCACTATATAGAAATAGTATCTAGATTCAATTAAATATTTAATTGCGATATAATGAACAATAAAATTTGGCTTTCATCACCTCATATGGGAGGTACAGAAGAAGCTTATGTTAAAGAAGCTTTTGATACCAATTGGATAGCACCTTTAGGACCTAATGTTAATGGTTTTGAAGGAGATATTAAAGCATATTTAGGAAATGATAAAGAAGTTGCGACAATTAGTAGTGGCACCGCAGGAATCCATCTTGCATTAATTTTATTAGATGTAACAAAGGATGACCTTGTGTTATGTCAAAGCTTTACTTTTTCTGCATCAGCAAATCCTATTATATACCAAGGTGCAACACCTGTTTTTATAGATAGTGAAGAAGATACTTGGAATATGTGTCCTGTTCATCTGGAAGAGGGCATTAAAGATTGTATCTCGCAAGGGAAAAAGCCTAAAGCTATAATTGCTGTGCATCTTTATGGGATGCCTTTTAAAGTAGATGAGATTATTGCTATTTCTAAAAAATATGGAATACCCATTGTTGAAGATAGTGCAGAGGCACTGGGGAGTACATATAAAAATCAAAAATGCGGTACCTTTGGCGACATAGGTGTCTTGTCTTTTAACGGAAATAAAATAATTACGACCTCTGGCGGAGGTGCCTTGGTATGTAATTCGACTATATTAAAGGAGCAGGCAGTTTTTCTAGCAACTCAAGCAAGAGATGATGCACCGCATTATGAGCATAGTCATATAGGATACAATTATAGAATGAGTAACATATGCGCCGGCATTGGGAGAGGTCAGATGGAAGTGCTAGACAAACATGTAGGCTTACGCAGGAATATGCACGCTTTTTATCAAACTCTTTTTCAAGGAATTGAGGGTGTTACTGTTTTTAATGAACCTTCACAGGATTATTTTAGTAACCACTGGCTTTCTGCCATATTAATTGATCCTAATTCTAGTCATGGAGTGCGTAGGGAAGATCTTCGTCACGCTTTCGCGAAAGCAAAAATAGAATCAAGACCATTATGGAAACCTATGCACCTTCAACCTGTTTTTAAACAAGCCAAATACTACGGTAGTCGAGTGTCAGAAGAACTTTTTGAGAATGGCTTATGCCTTCCTTCAGGATCTAACTTATCAGATGCGGATAGAGATCGAATAGAAAAAGTTATCTTTACCCTGTTCAAGCGATAATTGTAGTATGCTTAAAAAATTATTAGACGCTTTTTCTAGTTTGTTTTCAGAAGAGAATAGATTGGATATTATGAGCATCCGGTATTTACCGAGATGGGCCGTACTATTTATTGATACTTTCATTCTCTTAATAGCTCTTTTTGTTACCTATCTGTTTTTACGAGATGTAAATATTTTACCCCTTAAAGCGATTACCCTTTGGCAACAATTAGGAATTGTTATAGGAGTTAATTTTATTTTTTTATTAGTTTTTAAGACCTATGCAGGCCTTATACGGCATTCATCCTATATGGATGCGCTTAAATTATTACTCGCTTGTTTGAGTACTTTTGGGGTACTTACACTTTTAAATTTTGCTTTTCAAAGAGGATATAATATTAAGTTGTTTGTTACTTCAGGACTAATCACCTACATGTTCATATCCTTTGTTGCGCTTTTTGTTTTTAGATTGGTTGTCAAGCAATTATATGAATCTTTTAAAGTAGCACGTTTAGATGATCAAATTGTAAGAACCGTTATTATAGGAATAGATGATAGTGCTATATCCATAGCTGCAGCCTTAGATTTAGAACATCCTCAACGATTTATTGTACAGGGATTTGTTTCAAAAGAGCAAAATAAGAGTTTGCGCATTTTAGATAAGCCTGTTTTTGAAATAGGAAAGGGAATTAGTGAGATAGCAAATAAACTAGAGGCCAGTGCAATAGTATTTGCAGGAAACTCTCTCAATGCAGAGGAGCGATTTCTCCTAGTGAAAGAATGTCTTGAACATAATATTAAGGTTTTTAATTCTCCATTGGTTATTAATTGGAGCGAAAAGACCACGGTTACAGATCAGCTTAAGAGTTTGCAAATTGAGGATTTATTGGATAGGGATCCGATCAAGCTTAATGATAAGGTTAAAGCACAAAAACTACAAGGTAAAAATGTTTTGGTCACCGGAGGAGCTGGTTCTATAGGCAGCGAAATAGCCAGACAAGTAGCTTCTTATTCTCCCAGTAAACTAATAATTCTAGATCAAGCAGAGTCTCCTTTGCACGCATTAAGGCTTGAGCTTATTGATAAGTATCCTAATTTAGATTATGAGTTTACTATTTGTGATGTAGCAAATAGGAATCGTCTTCGAGTGTTATTTGATACCTATAAAATAGATGTAATATACCACGCTGCGGCATACAAGCATGTACCCTTAATGGAAAGCAATCCATCTGAAGCGATTTTGACCAATATCTACGGAACAAAAAACCTTGCCGATATAGCTGTAGCTTATAATGTTGGGCATTTTGTAATGGTAAGCACTGACAAGGCGGTTAATCCTAGTAATGTAATGGGCGCGACAAAAAGAGCTGCAGAAATGTATGTGCAGTCTAAATATTTTCATCATCAAAAAAAGGGAGACAAGCATACTACTAAATTTATTACCACACGATTTGGTAATGTGTTAGGTTCTAATGGATCTGTAGTGCCTTTGTTCAAAAAACAAATAGAGGAAGGAGGTCCTGTAACCATTACACATCCAGATATTATTAGGTACTTTATGACTATTCCTGAAGCTTGTCAATTGGTACTAGAAGCAGGAGCAATGGGTAATGGTGGAGAGATATTTATTTTTGACATGGGCGAACCCGTGAAAATCATGGATCTTGCTGAAAAAATGATAAAATTAGCCGGACATAATGTTCATGAAGATATAGAAATAAAGATTACGGGATTGAGACCAGGTGAAAAACTGTATGAAGAATTGCTAAATGATACTAGTAAAACACTACCAACCTACCATGAGAAAATTACGATAAGTGAAGAGGTAGAGAACGATTATGATCAAATTGATGCTCAAGTATCAGCCATAATTAAGGCGTCCATTGATAATAAGAACATTCGCAGTGTGGCTAAGCTTAAATCCTTAATTCCTGAATTTAAAAGCAATAATTCAGAATTTGAAATATTGGATTTAGAGATTAATAAATCAGAAGTTGTTGACTCACAGAAAAATATTACTGTAGTTAAAAAAACAGTTTGATTGGAAGGATCTGTAACCATAGGCAACTATGTCCTGTACATGCTTCATTAATTGTAAACATTGCTTTAAAAATAGCCTATTGAAAAAATTCTTTTTATCCCTTATAGCCCTGTATTCGATACAATTGTTAGCACAGGATACCATAGAAGTTAGCGGTGGGTTAGAACTTGGAGGATTTGCCTTTCAAGAAAATCTACCTTTTTGGCTTCATACTAATAGTGGAGGTTTTATTAATTCAGAAACCAATATTGCTGGACGCGCACAGATATATGCCGACTATGACATTACTAGATCTCATAAATTACAACTAGGGTTAGGCTGGTTTTATAGAGATGGATTGTCACAAAATTTTCAGCGCAATGATTTATTTATTTATTATGAAAACAGCATTATTAATGCGACACTTGGAAGTAAGGAAGTAGCCGATAATTTTCAAGGTTTGGGAGTGGTAAGAAATAGTTTTTCTCTATCTGGAAATGCGCGAGCTCTTCCAGGATTAAATATTAGTTTAGCTAAACCACTTAAAATTATTGATAATTTTTCCATTGATGCTGCTATAGCACATTATGTTTTAAATGACGATAGAATAGTTGATAATGCACGCGTTCATAACAAGAAATTAGATATTATATGGAATTTCAAACCTAATAACAGTCTTACTGCAGGTATTGAACACTTTTCGCAATGGGCTGGAAACTCCTCTATCGCTGGACAACAGCCATCAGATTTTAGTGCTTTCATAGATGTGTTTTTTGCAAGAAGTGGTGGAGAAGAAGCGTCTACCAATGACCAATTAAACTCCTTAGGGAATTCGCTAGGATTCTATAAATTGGCTTATGATTTAAAGACCTCTTCCGGTAAATATAGCTTGTATCATCATCATCCATTTGAAGACGGATCTGGCACTAGATTGAGAAATTTTCCAGATGGTATCTGGGGCTTCTATTATACGCTTGATGATACAAGCTATACATCTGTTCTCGAAGGTTTTTTGTTGGAGTACGTATCCACAGTAAGTCAGAGTGGAAGATTTGGACGGAGTGGTAGAGATAGCTATTTTAATAATAGAATATATAGATCTGGATGGACTTATGAAGGGAATGTAATAGGATTACCTTTTATTGATGTGCCAGATAATACTCGTATTGAAGCCTTTCATTTTGGATTAAATGTAGCTTTTGGAAAATGGAAATCTAGATTTAAGGGAAGTTATGTAAGAAGTTTAGGTACATTTTTTAATGCCATTAACCCCACAAGAAGGCAAGTATTCTTATCCACGCAACATAATTATTATCTATCGAATTCGTCGATATTACAATTAGATTTAGGGTATGATTTTAATAATTCTACAAGTGATATTTTTGGGGTTGGGGCATCTTACAAAATCAACTTTTAAAACATAAGAAAAGCAGATCAAGCTAGATGAATTAGTACTTTATTTCTTTGTACGATGAATTCTTACTTACTATATTATTATTATTTATTGATAACATATGTGCCCTAGATGACTTAAAAAACTTAACCGTAGCCTTAGCATTTTGAACATAATTGTTTGAAACCTCAATATTACTTATTTTAGAGTCATTTAAATCTTTATGGAGATAATATCCATTATTTATAAAAACTAAAAAATAATTTTTTACACTATTTTCAATCCTATTAGTATCAATAGTTACGTTTTTTATTCCTGCCAATTTGTGTGCACTTGTTACTATTAGTTCAATAAAAGCTAATCTATTTTGGTTTCTAGTATTTCTTATGTTGCCCAGTACTACATTGTTGGTTACATTTAAATAATTAATGGATTGCGAGACTAACACTACAGAACTACTGTTTATATCCCGAATAGTATTTCTGTTAAAGATTATGCTTTTGGGCAATTGTGAATGATTGTTTGATGTATGAAAAGGGTGCGATATGCGAAGAGCATAAGAGTCTAAGCCTATAAATTCATTTTTTTCAATTAATACATTATTGGCTCTATTTATATTAATCATGCCTAGAGATGGATTGATACCTTTGCTATTCGTATAGCTAAGTGACTTATTGTTTAATCCAGATTGGTCAAACACATTATCCTTAATCTTAATTGTATAATTTTCAGCAATCCCTTTATCATGAACTGCAGCAGTTTTTGAAATAATGTTATGACATTCATTTCCTTCAAATATTAAATTACCGCTGTGCCAGTATATATAATTGGCTGATGAAGTAGCTTGAACATCCTTTATAATATTGTTTCGGTATAGAATATTAGTAAGGGCGCTAGCCTGAAAAACTCGTGCAACTGTTTTATCTTTATTTTTAGAACGCCCGGTTAAGCCATTAATAATATTTCTTTGAAAAGAAATATTATTTTGTTGCTCATTTAAATGTGACTCAGCTCTTAAAACATAATTAATACCATTATTAATTACATTATCGTTAAAATTAAGATTATCAGTAGTTATTTTGTCTAAAAACGCTACTGTCACTTCATTAAAGTTATTCTCAGATATTTCAAATGAATTAATATGATGAGATTCTGATTTTTTACTTCCATTATGCTTAATAGCAATCGTAGGACTTGCATTAATGCCATTACCGTTTATTTTACATTTATTGATTTTAATTAATGGCGAATTGCTTTGAATATCTAATAATCCCTTACCAGTAGTCTCGATATACGATATTTCTAAGTTGACGTTTGCGTCGTGTATAAATACATGAGAATAATCTGGATTTTGCATTACTATTTTAGAATATCCAGAAGAATTGTGCAGGTCTCCTATAATTCTGATATCCTTGGTTATTCTTATAGCTTTATTGATATTGTAAATTTCGTTTAAGTAAATAGTACCTCCTTTTGAAATTAATTTTTGGAGTAAATCAGTATCGTCATGTTCATCTGATTTGGTACTGTTTATAGTCTCTACTCTTATTTTTTCTTTATCATGTTGTAATGATTTACATTGTAGAAATGCAGAAGCAATGATTGTTAAAAAAATAGATGTCAATTGTTTCATTTTTTTTTGAATTACTATATAACCTAAATATTCTTTCTTTAAGGGAAACCGTTCAATATAAACAACTCGTACAAAAAGAGATGCCGTAGCATGAAGTGTTGAATAACTTTTTTTTTGCAGAGGAAGAATTCCTAATTTTAAAGTTAGCAAAAATATGCACTAGCAGCTCAAAAGAGTTGTAAAATTTCACTGCTTTTTTCTACTACATAAAATTTAGTTTATTATATCTATTTTTTTATAAGATTTAGGGAATAATATACAATTAGATAGGAATTAGGTATAAACCTTTGTCGTCTATTTTAAAACATCTTTGTGCTGTTCAAAAAGAACATATATCGATAACTAAAAAAAACTATTCAATGAGTACATTTAATATTCCAAGTAGAGAAGAAGTAAGCGCTACAAATCAAGCAATATTTGACAATTTAGAAAAGCAAGTAGGTTTTGTGCCTAACCTTTTTGCGACCTATGCATACTCAGATAATGCCTTGAAAAACTATTTAGATTTTGCAGGAGCTCCATCTTCGCTTAAAGCGAAAGAAAAAGAAGTAGTAAATCTTGCGGTAAGTCAAGTAAACAATTGTGAATACTGTCTTGCAGCACACACAGCAATAGGTAAGATGAACGGTTTTACAGATGAGCAAATTCTTGAATTGCGACAAGGTCAAGCTTCATTTGATACTAAACTAAATGCACTAGCTTCACTTGCTAAAAACATTACAGAAAACAGAGGTAATACAGATGCTGCTGTACTAACAAACTATTTTGAAGCGGGATGGACTAAAGAAAATCTTATCGATACTATTTCCCTAGTAGGAGATAAGACTATTTCAAACTACATTAACAATACTGTGCAAGCTGAGGTTGATTTCCCAGCAGCACCATCACTATAAATCTAAACCTAAATAAACAATTAATATAAACACACCTATTATGAAAAGTATTCTAACAGTAGTCGCATTCAGTTTTTTAGCATTTGTTTCTTGTAAGCAAGAAGTAAAGAATGCAGAAGTAACCACAGTTGTCGAAACCGTTAAGGAAACGGTAAAAGAAATGGCCAAAGTTCAAACTATCGAACTTGTGCAAACAACGGGAGAATTTGATACAAAAGAACTTGTACTAACGGAAGGAACCTATGTTTTTGAAATTGCAAATAAAGATGTAGATCACGAAGTTGGATTTGTACTTGCCCCTAAAGGGAAGACAGATCAAGCTAATCACATTAAAGCAGCTTATGTAAAAGCTCCAGTGGCTAAAGGAAGCACTTCTTTAACCAATGAAGTTGTCTTAACAAAAGGTGAGTACGTGTACTTTTGCCCGCTTAATCCAACACCACACTATAACTTAGTAGTTAAATAGAAGCATCAATTTTCAATAATAAAACCGTCTAGATATTATGTTTAGGCGGTTTTTGCTTTTCTCTCACGATATGTTGCTGGGGGTACACCTTGATGTGCTTTAAAAAATTTAGAGAAATGAGCGCCGTCATTATACCCTAATTCATAGGCTATTTGTTCTGCAGAGTCTGTTGAGAATAATAACCTGCGCTTTGCTTCTAACAATATTCTATCATTAATTATAGACAGAGCAGTAGGGTATCCCGCCTTTTTAAAAACATTTGATAGTGTTTTGGGAGATTTGAATAAAAGGTCTGCATAGTCAGATACTTTGTGTTTCTCTTTAAAGTGTTGTGCTACTAGAATATGAAATTTTCTAAGTAATTCTAGCTGACTACTAGGCAGGCCTGTAATAACCTGCATTTCTGTTAGGAGCCGCGATGATTTGATAAGTAGTCTTTTGAGCATAACACGCAGCATCTCGCCTTGTATTTGATCTAC
>JALZVV010000183.1 GCA_023299935.1 Dokdonia sp. | reverse complement strand
ATGGAGCAAGGCAATAAGAAAAGTCGTTTTATCGCATGGAAACTAGATTGAGGATAATAGGCCCAGGCTTTTATAATGCAATATTCATTCTATTTTTGTGTCGTGAATAATAGCCATTTTAAAATCTTTAAGCCTTATGGATTGTTGAGTCAGCTCACATCTAATGATGCTAGACAGCTACGTAAGAAAAGATTTCTATCTGAGCTATATGACTTCCCTAATGGTACAATGCCAGTGGGTCGCTTAGATGAGAAGTCTGAAGGCTTATTGCTTCTCACTACAGACGGCAAGCTTAGTGATACAATTAATAGATCAGGAATAGAGAAAGAGTATTATGCGCAGTTAGACGGTACGATTACCGCAGCAGCAATTGATAAGATGAGCGCAGGGATAGAAATAGGTTTTGAAGGCAAAAAATACCGGACTAAACCCTGTGAAGTATATCGCGTAGATCAATCCCCAAACTTCCCCGATCGCGGCAAAAAGCTGCGTGATGCAAGACACGGTCCTACATCTTGGATACGTATCATTCTTAAAGAAGGTAAGTTTAGGCAAGTTCGCAAGATGACTTCGGCGGTAGGTTTCCCTACACTTAGACTGGTTAGAGTGCGCATTGGTGCTGTACAATTAGAAGACCTAAAGCCTGGTAATGTAATTGAAGTTAAAGGCTTGTTGTAATTATATTTTTGCTTGGTAGGTGTACAAATCAAAGTATCTTCCTTCCTTCTCTATCAAGCTCTCGTGCGTTCCTTGTTCTGCTATTTGACCAGACTCAATGACAAGTATTTGATCTGCTTTTTTAATGGTGCTTAGTCTATGGGCAATAACTATGGTCGTGCGATCCTTTACGAGTTTTGAAAGCGATTTCTGGATTAATCCTTCACTTTCTGTATCTAGATTAGATGTGGCTTCATCTAGAATAATGATTTTAGGATTGGCAAGAATAGCCCTCGCAATAGCTATACGCTGGCGTTGCCCACCAGAAAGTTTAACGCCTCTTTCTCCTATAAGCGTATCCAAACCATCATCAAAACGATCTGTAAACTCATCTACATATCCCGCCTTAACCGCCTGGTATAACTGCTCCTCACTCGCATCAGGCCTTGGAAAAAGAATATTCTCTCGAATGGTTCCTTCAAATAAAAACTCATCTTGTAAAACCACACCTAAATGTTGTCTGAAACTAGATAGTTTTACCTTAGATAAATCATGTCCATCCATGGTAATTACACCAGATTGAGGATTTAAAAACGTAGCCGAAAGCCCTGCAATGGTAGATTTACCAGAACCTGAACTCCCTACAAGTGCTATGGTTGATCCAGCCGGAGCCTTAAAACTAATATCATGAATTACTTCTTTGCCTTCTTCGTACGAAAAAGATACTTTATCAAAAACTAAGTCTCCTTTGAGTTTGTTTAAGACTATGGAACGATCGCCCAACTCATCTTCTGGCGTCATATTCATTAGTTCCTCAGTACGATCCAGTCCAGCAAGGGCTTCTGTGAGTTGGCTTCCTATATTACTCATCTGTATTATGGGAGCAACTAAAAAGGCAAGTAATAAGGTAAATAACAAGAAATCTCCAACAGTTAGTGTTCCTTGGATCATATTATAACCGCCCATTCCCATAATGCCTACAGAAGCAAAACCTAATAAAAAAGTAGAGCTACTGGTCATAATCGCTGTCGCAGTTAAACTCTTTTTTACATTTTGAAATAAACGATCTACTCCCGCTTCGAAGCTTTTATTTTCTTGATCTTCTGCCCCAAAACCTTTGATGACCCTCACACCAGCTAGGGTTTCTGTTAAACGTCCTTTTACTTCTGCATTGATCTTTCCGCGTTTTCTAAAAATGGGTCTAATGTATTTAAATGCTTTAAGAGCTACATAACCAAAAATGCCCAGTGGTAGGAATACAAATAAGGTCATCATTACATTAATCCTTATTAAGAGCACTAAGGATACTACAGCCGTTATAGTCCCTCCTACCAATTGTACCAGTCCTGTTCCTATCAAATTACGCACACCTTCTACATCACTCATAATACGTGATACTAAAGCGCCAGATTTTTCATTATCAAAAAAGCTTATAGGCAGGGACAATACTTTTTTCTGTACTTGCGCTCGTAGTTCTGATATAAGAAATTGTGCTTGAACACTTAGAATTCTAGTGAGTAAGAAAGATGTAATCGCTTGAACGAATAAAGCTAGAACAACCATCCAGATGAGCGTGTACAATGCTGGCAAATCCCCATTAGGTACAATTTCATCGAGTAATTCTTTGGACTTCAAGGGGAGTATAAAGCCGGCTAATCGCCCTATGAGAATTAAGAAAAGTCCAATAAATACCAGTCTCCTTCTGGGCCAAATAATGGTCTTGAAGGCTTTAACAATACTAACTTTAGGCTTTTTCTCTTGGTCATTTGTCATAGGGTAAAACTAGGCATAATTGTGCTTTCGCGAAAGCGTAACACAGCTAATCTATCAGAATAAAAATGAAAAGAAATGGAATTGTAAAAACTTAGTCTTTAACTATAATTACGGTAGCCTTAACCCCCGTAGCTAGATTCCAGATGTTTGTAGAAATAACTTGTTTATTATCATCATACATCACAAACTGAGCTGTATTAGGGCCCGATGTACCTTGATTTAATGCCACGATATCTATTTTATTAAATCCTTTTTTAAGATCAAAATAGAATCCTTGAAAATCACCTTGAAGATAGATATTAGGGTGAACGACTTCATCATTAATTGAGACACTTACTCTGTCACCATCCACAAATTCGTGATCGCGGTATAAAAAGCGTACAAACTTAGAACCACTCTTAAAATCTCCAAGATATTGGTCTTTGTAAAATTCTGGACGTAAGGCATCATCTGCCTTAGAAAAGTCTTTATTTAATTTTTTTTCTAGGGCTGTATAATCCTTTTGAGCAAAAGTATTTCCATTCTCAAATCGAACTTCCCGTTTCTTTCGACCCGGAAGTGGTTCACTAAGATTCATTTTACTTTT
>JALZVV010000182.1 GCA_023299935.1 Dokdonia sp. | reverse complement strand
ATTTTTATTAGAACACATCAGAACAGATTAAGCTCTCAACTAACCCTTAACCCCTCACAATGGAATGGACAAAAAAGCCTTAAAAAACTCCTGTCCAGATTTTACAATCTTACTAATTATAGTATTGACCGGCGTATATTAAGAGATGGACAATCCTTTTCTATCAACCCCTTTGAAGGCGATGAGAATGAACTTAGCCTAGGATTAAGTTTTAGAAATGCCTTGAGTTTTAATAGAGGAAAACAGTTTTATACCACCACCTATAGCTACTTGATTAATCAATCTACAAATCTACTTTCTACAGGATTGCAGTCTGCAGATTTAGAGAGCCATCAGATTAATTTTCTTCACAAGATTAAAAAGAGTTGGGTGTTTAATTTTAGGGGGATCGCAAGTAACTCTCTGAATACTTCAGAAAATTTCCCAAGTCGTAATTTTGAGCTCAATACTGCGAGTTTAAATCCAGAGATTTTCTTTCTCTTCAGCAAGCAATCACGCCTCTCATTTTCCTATACCTACCAGAATAAGGAGAACAGACTTTCAGGCTTAGAATCATTGCAACAGAGTAATTTTGGTATGACCTTTGCAATTGCAGATGTAGAAAAATTATCCTTAAACGGTGGATTGAATGTTATTGACAACCGATTTCGAGGGAGCGCATTTAGTCCCGTAGCATTTCAAATACTGGAAGGTTTACAGCCTGGGACGAATTTTACTTGGAATCTAATAGCTCAAAAAAGAATAACAAAGTTCTTAGATCTCAATGTATCGTACTTTGGAAGGAAAAGTGACGGTTCATCGACAATTCATACAGGAAATGTGCAGTTAAAGGCATTCTTCTAAAATTTTTACGACCTTTAAAGAAATTAAACCACAATTATGAAAAACACAATATTATTAATAGGAGCGGCAGTTGTATTATTTGCTTCTTGTAAAAACACAAAAGAAGTGGCACAAGACAACGCAGAACAGAAGATTACAGAGGAAATAGTTGATTTAAAAGAATACACTACTGGAGTTATTGTTTATTCTGAAAAGGAGGGGGATTGTGAATATACGATCAAATTAAAAGATGGGTTATTCTATGACCCTATTAATCTAGAAGATGCCTATAAAGTAGATGGAATGGCTGTATATTTCAAATTTAGAGGATTACGCATGTTAAATCGTTGTAATAAAGCTAATCCTGTTTCCATAGAGAAGATGGTAAAAAAGGATTAGAAACTGCGAGTAGAATAATATAACATCTCATTTTTGAGAGTTAATCTAATAAATTGTAATACAAAAAAAGGAGGTAACAATAAGTTACCTCCTTTTCTTTTATGATAATGTAATACGATATACTATTACTCTACAATTATCCTTTTAACTTTATTTAGTTCATCTGTACCCACTTGTACAAAGTAAACTCCACTAGCGACATAAGACATGTCTATTGTTCTATTAAATCCATTACCATTATTATCAACAGTGTAGAAAGCTAGAACTTGTCCATTAGTATTATACACACTTATTGGCAACTTATCAGAAAAACTAGTTGTATTGTTAAAAACAATATCAAACTGATTATTCCCTAAAGTATGTATTTGTAAATCTGTTCCGGCAAATAATGCATCTTCAGTTCCTAGTAATGCTCCGCTAATATTAGCTGTAAAATCATTAGTTCTTCCAAAGGCCAAATCACCACAAGGATCTAATACATCTCCAGCAGTACTCTCATCTTCTCCTCTCAATCTCATTCTATGCATTCCCGGTGTAACTTCTGCTGTCAAAAGAGAGAAATCTACTGTAAACGCAAAATCAGTATTTGCAACAGCAACCAATTCATTTGCGATCAACTCATCTGCTTCAAAGGTATTGTTATCATTAAAATCAATCCAAAGTGCAAAAACAGAATCATCGAATCCCATTTGCAACACTCCTTCAAATGGATTTTCATCAAGGACAAAATTAAAAATAATATCTGAGTCATCGCTATACCCAGCAGCACCACAATTTGTAGTAAAATCTTGATCTGCTAAAGCAATTTGCGTAACACCATCACCAAATCCAGCACAATCCGAAACTGGCTCACAAATAGCGTTTACTATAGTTACAGTTATATCATCATTTGTTTGGTCAGTATCACCTGCAAGTTCTGTTCCAGCCGTAAATACATAATCTCCTATTGGAGAGAGGTCTTCTGTGGCTGTAAACGTATATGAATCCGTACCCCCAAAGGCTATAGAACCCGTATAAGTCTCTTGAACTGTGTTACCATCTAATGTATAAAAAACTGGAATTGATGTTTGAGTCGTTGTTCCAAAGTTTTCAATTTCTATTGTTACTTGAGAAGCGTTACTAATAGGTGCTGTTAATGCAAAAACACCTGTATCATTAGGGTTGGTGTGCGTAACATTTCTAGTTGTTGCGTCGTTCTCATTAAACTCATCAGCCACAAAAATTGTTGCTGCTGTAATCTCATAAGTTTGTCCAACAATAGAAAAATCTCCTTGTGCCGCAAATGTAAACACTTCACTAGCTCCAGAAGATATAGTACCTGTAAAAGGCTCTGTAGCTACAATAGTACCATCTATTGAATAAGTAACATCAAATCCAGAGGCATCCATTGCTCCAAAATTAAAGATAGTTACTGATACATCTTGTGGGGCAGACAAATCACCATCAATAGGTTCATCAATAGTAACTACTCCCAAATCATTATCAAAATCACTCTGTATCTGGAATACCGCAACATGGTTAGTATTTTGGTATTCTGTTATGAACCAAAATTCTTTATCATTACTTGGATCTACATCTAATTTAGCATAATCTCCAAATCGAAGTCCACCAATATTATTTCCGCTTCCAATAAATTCTTCAGCTACATTCATTACCCCAGGCGTACTTGTTCCTAATTGACCTGTAATATATGCTCCCACTCTAAAATTTGTTGGGTTAGGAGTAGTTGGACCTGCCATAGAGGAGTATCCCATTCCGATATTTCCTTGGTTATCCATTGCCATACTTCCGTTCCAAGCATGCCTTCCATCTGGTGCAGTATATGTGCCTTCTTGCTCCATACTCCAAGCTCCTCCATCTACAGTTTGTCTAAATTCATACCAGCGAATACCTGCCAACTCACCAGCTGTAGCATCAGTATCTACCACAAAATTAAAAACTAAAGAATTATGTGTTGCAAATTTTCTAAACTGCATTTGATTCATAATCGTCGATTGGAGTGCATCAATGGCAACTCCACCGCCTGGTTGTGTTAAATTACTGAATCCTCCTCCGTCAAAAACATTGACAAAAGGAGTTGTAAGGAAAACTTCAGGTGCAGAAACTGTAGAGTTAGCTGGTGTATCAAAATCAATATTCAAGGTCCATATGTTTATGGCATCATCTGTTACCCCAGCAAATCCATCATCCCTCATGTATACTAAAGGAGCCCCTCCAGTTGTAGGCAAAGTGTCATCGGTAATATTTGCTATCTGAGCACTAGTAAATCCTTGCCCTTGAACTCCTGCGATATTAAATCCCTGTATATTTGCACCTGGATCTCCAGCAAGAACAGCATCTCTATCAATTACCCAAACATCATTAGGCCCATTATCTGTTATGTAATAACCATCTGTCCATCTTGAAAGTTTATTGTAGTCATTTATTTGAGGAAATGAATATAATGTCCAAGTTGATGCTATTGGATCTGGACCACTTGAAACAGCTAATTCTAAACCGGCCCCTACAAAGAGATAGGTAAGCACCCATCTATCTGCATTGTTATCATAGGTTGCTGTTAAATCACAACATCCCCCTGGAGTAAATATAGTATTAACACTAAAAGGTCCTGTTAGGTCATTACCATCCTTATCATAAATAATTAAACCTGTATTGTATACAATAAATGTATGATCTGGACCAACAGCCAAGGCTGGATCTGAAGGCGAACCAACATTATTATTTACTACAAAATCATTCTCGACATCCCTAGTCATTGGGAGAGTCTTATCCAGTTTTCCTGGATTTGCAGCAAGTATGTCATTCTCTGTTTGTGGGTCTTTCCCAGGCACGACATCAGCTTTCACTCCTCGGATGTGTCTTCCATCCATTGGTTCTGAACCATCCCAATCTGGTGCTGGTTCCAATTGATTAATTCTTGAGAATATTGATGGCACAAGACGCATAGATTCAGCCTGTCCCACATATTCCAATGTACCCCCTTGATTGTCGTCATTTTGTGCAAACGTAGTCAGTCCTAAAGACATAAGAACTACTAACACAATTTTAGTAAAGTTTTTCATTACGTAGTTTTTTAGTATAAATTGATTTTAAAAAGTTTTTCAAGTTACGGAAAAACTTTTTGTGCTAAACAACAAAAGCCTATAAATTCTAGGCTTTTGTTATGCATGCACAACATTCCTTACTGTACCCAATTCTTAATATTTACTTGAGCATCAATGATGTCTTGAATTTTCTCTATTAAAACGCGCTCCTGTTTCATACTATCGCGATGTCTAATAGTAACCATTCCATCGTCTTTTGTGTCGTGGTCTACAGTAATACAAAAAGGAGTTCCTACTGCATCTTGCCTTCTATACCTTCTACCTACAGCATCTTTCTCATCATAAACAACCTGGTAATCAAACTTGAGATCATCTACTATTTTCTTTGCTATTTCAGGAAGGCCATCTTTTTTCACCAATGGCAAGATAGCCGCTTTGGTTGGTGCAAGTAAGGCCGGCAGTTTAAGGACAACCCTGCTCGTACCGTTTTCTAACTCTTCTTCCTGCAACGACTGAGAAAATACCGCTAAAAACATTCTGTCTAAGCCTATAGATGTTTCCACAACATAAGGGACATAGCTCTCATTTAATTCTGGGTCAAAAAATTGTAGCTTCTTACCTGAGTGCTCTTCGTGAGCCTTAAGGTCAAAATCTGTTCTGGAATGAATCCCTTCTAATTCTTTAAATCCAAAAGGAAAATTAAACTCAATATCTGCCGCCGCATTTGCATAATGAGCTAATTTCTCATGGTCATGAAAACGATAGTTTTCTTCTCCAAGTCCTAATGCGGTATGCCACTTTAATCTTGTCTCTTTCCAGTGATCGTACCATTTCATCTCTTCTCCAGGGCGCACAAAAAATTGCATTTCCATTTGCTCAAATTCTCGCATCCTAAAGATAAACTGTCGTGCAACTATCTCATTTCTAAAAGCCTTTCCGGTTTGTGCGATTCCAAAAGGAATTTTCATCCTTCCCGTTTTTTGCACATTCAAGTAGTTTACAAAAATTCCCTGAGCTGTTTCTGGGCGTAAGTACAAATCTGTAGCTGTCTCTGCAGAGGCTCCTAACTTAGTGCCAAACATCAAATTAAACTGTCGTACATCTGTCCAATTTCTAGATCCTGAAAGCGGGCAGGCGATTTCCAATTCTTCTATTAAGGCCTTTACGCCTGCAAGATCATCTGCATCGAGAAGTCGAGCTAATCTTGCCGTAGCAGCCTTCTGTTTCTCGCGATAACCCATTACTCTGGGGTTTGTGGCCTCATATTGTTCCCGATCAAAAGAATCTCCAAAGCGTTTTGCCGCTTTTTTAATTTCCTTTTCTGCCTTTTGATTTAATTTTTCTGCATAATCTTCCACAAGAACATCAGCGCGGTATCTTTTTTTAGAATCCTTGTTATCTATTAATGGATCGCTAAAGGCATCTACATGACCAGATGCTTTCCAGGTTGTAGGATGCATAAAAATTGCAGCATCTAATCCTACAATATTATCGTGCATTTGCACCATGCTTTTCCACCAATAATCACGTATATTTTTCTTGAGCTCAACACCATTTTGACCATAGTCATAAACCGCGCTTAATCCATCATAAATCTCGCTACTACCAAAAATATAACCATACTCTTTTGCATGAGAAATTACTTTCTTAAAATGATCTTCTTGTTGTGCCATGTGTGTTATTGGAGTTATGCTTTCGCGAAAGCGTACTTTTCTACTCTTTATTTAATTAGTAAAGGCAAAAATAATAATCCCGGAGACAAACTAAGAGATTCTTAGTCGTTATTTTAATGTGAGATCCGCTGCAAAAACTAAGCCCTGAGTGTCATATATTTCTATTGAGTAAACACCCTTCCCAAAAGGCCTAACTGGAAGTACGAGTTCACAAATTTTGTACTCCTTCTTTTGATAGCTAATACTGGTCTCGGTATTGTATTGCAATTGTTCTCCATTGTCTAATGTTATCTTGCGTTCTATGCCAATTAATTTGTTCTTATCGTCAAACACTTTTACATAAAATGTAAGCTCTGAAGCTGGTATTCCTTCATTTGCATCTACAACATAACAGACTCTTACCATTTGCGCCCTTGCTGCTCGCGTCGTATTTACAAATTTTCCGCTATTGCGCTGGATAACAGCATAAGCCTGCATATTACTTATGGTAATCTTAGGCAAAGTAGTGGGCTCTGATAGAACAATTTGCGGCTTGGGAATCACCTGCTTTACCTTGGTAAGACTGTCCAGACTATTCTGGGTGCGTTCCTGCAAGTTAAAGAGCCTTCTTGTTTCCTGCTGTAAACTATCATTTTGTCTAAAAAGGACTTCTCTTTCTTTGCGCAGTTGTCGCAATTCTAACTGATATTGTTGTACAATAGACCGAGTTACTTCATTACTATCAATTCTTTTTTGAAAAGCTTCAAGTCGTTCTTTAGCAACGGTCAAATTAGATGATAAAGAATTTTTCTCCTCCAGTAATTGACTATAACGCACGATTTCTTCGTCTAGCTCTGCTTGAATAAGCTCTTTGTCTTTAAGGAGTTGGCTTTCATTTTCTTTAACTTCATTATAAAAAGAGTAGGTATACGCACCTAATCCAATCACAACAAGACAAAGCAGTATCGTAAGAACAATAAGTGTGGTGTTAGTGTTTTTTGTGCGCATATATTCCTTTTTGCAGGAAAGTCGTTAAATTAGAAAAAAAAAGGCAACTAGTGCTACAATCGCTTAAAGACTTGTTTTTTCCTCCTTGTTGCAAAAGCTGTGCTACTCATTTACAGTCTTTTGAGCAATTTATCTGCACAGATTGCAGACACAATCTCCCGCTTACCAATTACCACAAGCATAACGATGATGCTATTAAAAAATTATTTTACGGTAGGCTAAAGTTAACAAATGCCACGGCACTCTTTCATTTTGAAAAAAGAGGCGGAGTGCAACAGCTCATGCATAATCTCAAATATAGAGGTGATAAAAACATTAGTGCCTTCCTAGGAGAATGGCTAGGGCACGAGTTAGCACAAAAGACTAATTACAAGGACATAGACCTTGTTGTTCCCGTTCCCATACACCCTAAAAAGAAAAAAACAAGAGGGTATAATCAAGTAGATGGATTTGCCATAGCAATAGCAAAACATTTGAACACGAGTTTTAGCGATTCCCTGTTATTAAAGTCTAAAAACACCAAAACACAAGTATTTAAAGGGCGTTTTACGCGCAGTGATGAAGTGTTTGAAGCGTTCTCAATAGCCCGTGATGCTGGAGAACAAGGTTTACATATACTCCTTGTAGACGATATTTTGACTACTGGAGCTACTCTTGAAGCTTGTGCAATTCAATTATTACAAATTCCTAATACAAAGTTAAGTATTGCAGTTATGGCAATAGCTTAGAAAGTATTTCGTTTGCCTCAAAAATAATTGTTTCTTTGCTACTTCTATGAAAGAAAATACAAGAACACATCTACTAGTAAGAAAAATACTTTCTAAGCTATTAGTCTTAGCGTTTATGGCCGTGACTCTTGTTAATTGTGCCAAGCGTGGCAACCCGACCGGGGGAGCTATAGATAGTATTGCGCCTGTTTTTGTTAGGGCAACACCGCCCAACTATACCACTAGTTTTGATGATGATGAAATACGTATCTATTTTGATGAATATATCAAATTAACCGATTACCAGAAACAACTCATCATCTCACCCCCACTTACTAATAGCATTATTTCCCCACAAGGTTCGGCATCAAAATATATTAAGATAGAAATTACAGACACCTTAGTTCCAAACACCACCTATGTTTTTAATTTTGGCCAGAGCATACAGGATAATAATGAAAACAACCCTTTTTCTTCCTTTAAGTATGTAATGTCTACAGGAGATTATATAGATAGTCTTACTGTTTCTGGAACTATTATAGATGAGCTTGCCAGTAAACCTGATAATTTTGTTTCTGTTATGCTGTATCCAGTAGACAGCACCTTATCAGATTCCATAGTTTTTAAAGACCCTCCTAGATACGTAACAAACACATTGGACAGCCTAACCTCTTTTGAGATAGGAAATATAAAAAAAGGAGAGTACATGCTCATCGCTATGAAAGATGAGGATGCAAATTATACCTTCCAACCCAATAAGGACAAAATTGCTTTTTTACAGAAATTTATTAGTATCCCTACAGATAGCAGTTACACTTTAAAGCTTTTTAAAGAAACTCCTTTGCTCAAAACATCGAGACCTAAACAAGTTGCAGAAGGTCATGTTAGTTTTGGGATTCAAGGCTCTTTGGATAGCATAAACATTAATTTATTAAGTCCAAAGCCCGAAGGATTCATTTCCTTATGGACTAGAAGAAAGGATCAGGATTCTTTGCATTTTTGGTACAAGCCTAAAATAGAAATTGATTCTCTCATATTTGAAACCAGAGGTACTGATTATACTGACACACTAATTATGCGCCTTAGAAATAAACAACAAGATTCTTTAGCTTTTTCTAATCGCACGGGGCGCACAATAGCCCTCAATAAACCATTTGAACTTTATAGCAATGTACCTATAACTTCGGTCAACAAAGACCTTATTACAGTATATAAAGATTCTCTAGACATTCCGTTTTCAGTACAGAAAGATAGTGTGTACTCACAGTTATTTATTGATTTTAAACGTGAAGAACAAAGTACCTACCAGGTACAGCTTTTGCCTGGTGCGATCACTGATTTTTTTGAAGTGGCAAATGACACTTTAACCTATGCTATGAGTACACAAGAAAAGTCTGATTATGGAGGCATTGAATTCAATATAGAAAACGCTCAAAATTTCCCATATATTGTGAGATTAACGGATACTATGGGTAATGTCTTAAGTGAAATCACAACTACAGAAGAAACTAAGTTCAGTTTTGATTTCTTAGAGCCAGGGAATTATCTCATTCAACTCATAGAAGACGCCAATAGCAATGGCTTATACGATACCGGGCATTATTTAGAAAAAAGACAGCCTGAAAAAGTGATTAACTACGGAGAGACAATAGAAGTTCGTCCTAGTTGGTTTGAGGTAAAAACCTTTACCCTCATTGATTAGAGTAGTTTAAAATCATCCTTGTCTTGTAAGAATGGAAGTTTTGCTCTCATTCGATTGAGATGCGTTTTTGATAAGCTTGCCGTAATTGTTTTTTCTTCCGCTTTCGCGAAAGCGACCTCATCTCCAAGCACATTATAAACAGCAGAATGCCCTATATACTCCAACCCATTTCCATCCAAGCCTACTCGGTTTACCCCTATAGCATAACTCATATTTTCTATAGCTCGTGCTTTTAATAAAGCGTCCCAAGCGGCAACCCTTGGTTTTGGCCAATTGGCCACATAAATCAATGCATCATAATTCTCAGTATTACGCGCAAAAACAGGAAAACGTAAATCATAACATACCTGCACCATAAATTTCCATCCTACATACTCAACAACTACCTGTTTATCTCCTGTTTGATAGGTATCCCCTTCTCCAGCCATATTAAAGGTATGGCGCTTATCATATTGCTTAACTTCTCCTGCAGGCGTTACAAACAAGAACCTATTATAATAGTAATTATTCTCCTTGATAATAAGGCTGCCGCAAATAGCAGCGTTTTTTTCTTTCGCCATATTTACAAGCCAGTTAATGCTGTCGCCATCCATAGATTCTGCAAGATTAGCAGCATTCATGCTAAATCCTGTAGTGAACATTTCTGGCAAGATGATTATATGAGTTTCTTCAGAAATAGCACGAATCTGAGATTCCAAATGGCTTCTATTAGCCACTGGATTCTCCCAGTGCAAATGCGTTTGCAGTAAACTTATATTGAGCGTTTTTTCCATACACAAATATATTTAAAACAAAACGCACAGACACATTATTTACCGTAGCTTAGTGTTTACATTTAAAAAATATCTTTTTCATATGGCAACAGCTCCTTTGTATATTTTTGATATTGATGGCACACTTACAGATAGCATACCTACTTATCTAAAGGTGATCACCCAAGTGCTAAAGAACATAGGCCTTAGAGATATTGATACCGATTATGAAAACTATCTACATCATACAGATTTGTATGCATTGCAGTATAATTATGAACGTAATTTAGGAAAGAGCACCCCTCCCAATCTCAAATATGAATTGGACAATTTATTAGTACAAGGGCTTCTCAAAGAACCTCCTGTTTCTGAAATTCCTGGAGCTAGAAACACGCTTCTAGCATTAAAAAATAGCAATGTCCCATTTGCTTATGGCACAGGCGCTTTACCAAAAGCAACAGCCATAAAAATGAAGCAAACACAAATGCCTTTTATAGAAGAGGTACTTGCAACTTCCTTGCATAGTGTCTCACGTGTAGGTTTTGTGCAGGAGGCAATAGAAAAGGCAAAAGCCTATTACAAACAGGAATCCTTTAGTCAAATCATTGCTGTAGGTGACGGTGTTTGGGACTTAAAAGCAGCACAAAAAATGGATATTGATTTTATTGGGGTTGGCCTTAAAAATAAAAAAGCGATGCTAGACTTAGGTTGCGAGGTCTGGATAGAAGACCTTAGGAGTTTTCCAATACCGTCATAAGTCTTTTAGATCCTTGCATCTTAGCATGGTCATAAGCAGTATTGCCTTTTCCGTCCTTGTGAGAAGGATCTGCTCCGTGCTTTAATAGTAATTTTGCGATATCCTCTTGCCCAAAAGTAGCAGCATAAATTAACGCAGAAGCTTCATTAAAGTTAACTGTGTTTACATTTGCTCCATGCGTGATAAGTAGTTCTGCTATGTCTGGATATCCCTTAAAACATACACCCATTAGGGCAGTGTTTCCAGAACCATCTTGTGCGTCAAGGTCGGGTTTGTGTTTTAATATTTCTGAAGCAATATCCATTGCGCCATAATAGGTCGCCAGTAACAAAGGAGTAGACCCGCGTGCGTCCTTAATATGCACTAACTCAGGGTGAGCATTTACAATTTTTGTAACTCGCTTTAAATCTGTCGCTCGTATGGCATCAAACAATTCATCATTCATTCTATAAAGATAAAGAAAAGACCTAATAAATCTTTCGTTATTTTTAAGGAACTAAAATGAACATCATGAAACACCTCATCCGTATTCTAATTATTATGTGCATATCTCCTTATGCGTTGAGTCAAAACTATTTTCCTGAGCGCAATGCAGATTGGGAGCAACGCACTGTTCAAGATGCTGGATGGGATAAAAAAGGGATTGATAATGTGGTGGCTTTTGCCAAAGCAAACGAATATTCCGGCTCTCGCGATCTACGCATTGCCATATTAGAAGGCTTTAAAAGAGAACCTTTTCATCAAATTTTAGGTCGGACCAAAAAACGTGGTGGCCCTGCAGGCATGATTCTCAAAAACGGAAAAATAGTAGCGCAATGGGGCGATACCAAACGTGTAGATATGACCTTTTCTGTAACTAAAAGTTTTCTCTCTACAATGGCGGGACTGGCGGTAGACCAAAATCTTATTGCGAGTGTAGATGATAAAGTAGAACAATATGTCTGGGACGGAACTTTTGGAGGAGCACATAATAGTAGTATTACCTGGCGTCATTTATTACAGCAAAATTCTGCTTGGCAAGGCACTCTCTGGGGAGGAAAAGATTGGGCAGATCGCCCACCCAGCAAAGGCGGTATTGATGACTGGCAATATGAGGCTCCTAAAACTCCAGGCACGGTAATGGAATATAATGATGTGCGTGTAAATGTTTTGGCCTACAGCTTACTTCAAGTATGGCGTAAACCACTGCCCCAAGTTATGAAAGAACAGCTTATGGATAAAATTAATGCCAGTACGACCTGGCGTTGGGAAGGTTATAAAGATGCCTGGACTGAGGTAGATGGCATCAATATGAAATCTGTAACAGGAGGCGGCCACAGTGGAGCAGGAATATTTATTAGTGCAGAAGATATGGCTCGTTTTGGGATTTTATTTCTAAACGATGGCATATGGAAACAGGAGCAAGTCATCTCTAAAGATTGGATTACAGAAGCGATCACCCCGTCTACCCCTAATGTAAATTATGGGTTTATGTGGTGGCTTAATACTAAGGAAGGTTCAAGGCATTGGGAAGGAGTGGATGAAGATATCTTTTATGCAGCAGGCTTTGGAGGGAATTTCATTATTGTAGACAAGAAAAATGATATGGTCATTGTGACGCGATGGTTAGAGCCAAGCAAAGTGAGTGAGTTTATGAAATTAGTAACTAAAGCGGTAAATTAAATCTAATGAATTAACTATGAGCCCCACCCTTGTAAGAGAGTTTTAGTTTACTTTTATCTGTGTTTACTAAATGTATGGCATATTCATGAAAAAAAATATTTTATATCTGATGGTAGTTGCTTTTCTCTCTTGTGCAGAAAGTGACAATGCGATAGATAGAGTAAACAATACTGTGACAACGGGTGCTGTTCTTGCAACTACTCAAATTAACAATTTAACTATAGACAAATCAGACCTAAGTAGGCCTGTTTCATTTGATCTTGAACTTAGAGATGGGAATAATGGCAACTTATTAAGAGATGTAGAGATTTTTATTAGTTATGATGATAGAACTTTAGATAATGGAGATAATAGTAATTCTCAAGAGCCCTATAGCATTCTTACCCCTGAAGATTTTGTAATGGGTGAGAACAATCTCCCTGTGACTACTATTGAGATTACACCTCAAGAAATACTTGATTTTTATAACTTTTCGATCGATGATGTTAGTTGCACAGATAGATTCCAGATCGATTTTACTTTAAATCTCACTAATGGAAATTCCTTTAACCACGAGAATAGTATTGGACCCATCATCAGTTTTACTGGTGCGATACGATCGCCCTTCACCTATGACATTTACGTAGTAAATGGAGTTGATGAAGAATTTCTAACAGGTCAATATACATATTCAAGTATTCAAGATGGTTTTGATGGCTCAACATTTAGTACTCCAGAACTTGTAGAATTAACAGCTTCAAGACCAAATGCGCGAAGCTTTGAAGTGTTTAGAGACATGCAAACAACCGTTCAAGGAGGAGTTTTTGTTAGGGCAGAAATAGACTTTACCATTGCTTGTGACCAAATTATTCTTTCAAGATATGTGCGTTCTGCAATTATTTGCAGTAATGAAGTTGAAGGAGATCAGCATGTATTATTGGGGCCACAGATTAATTTAGAAAACACAACATCCATTATTGATGATACTGTTTTTGACCTTAGATATATTGAAGCTTTTGAGGGGAATGACGGTCTCTGTGGGTGGCCCGAGACCAATGCTATTATTAGATTCTCGAAACAATAAGATGATTATTCGACAGCTATTTTTTCCATCATTTCTAAAATATGCGGTTTAATAAGATGAGGTTTTGCCCAAGCAATCTCGTGACCTGTATCTGGTGTGGTGATGATCGTGATGTCAGAAAAAACACGCGCGCTATATTCTACATTTATATAGGGCACTAAGTCATCTTTATCTCCATGAATATGCATTACAGGCACATTAACTTTAGGCCAGTCTTTTTCGATACTCGCGAGTTCTTGAGCGTGGGTTGTCTTTTCATCTCCTGCTACACGATAGCCAGTAGGCACCAACCAACGTGTTAACCAAAACTGTGTAAAACTAGATTGCCATATGCGCTGCTCGTTTTGAGGATCTATGGCCGGCGAAATCATAATTACGCCCTTCACATTCTCATTCTCTACAGCTACTCTAGCCGCAAGTGGCCCACCATAAGAAGAACCGATTACAATCACATTCTCTAACTTCAATTCTTCTATCACATGACTAACCACCTTAGCCTGTAAATCTATAGACGTTATCTCATCTCCAAAATTAGAATACCCATAGCCTGGTCTATCCATTGCATGCATATTCCCCCGACTGTGTAAAGTACTATCCTTTAGATACCCATTCCAAGCAGAAAGGGAGCTAGGAGAACCGTGTAAAAACAAAAGATTCGCAGTTGATTTCTCTTGAGAAACACTCTGTATGCGCACGTTCAAATCCAGGCTGTCTATAGTAACGTATGCAATAGCGGTTGGGATGCTTGCTTTCGCAAAAGCGGAATAAATTTCAGTATCAGAAGACCGCCATTGCAGAACCGTACAGGAACTCAAACAAACGCAAGCCAAACAATAAAAAAGTAGTTTTCTCATTAAATTTCTGATAATATGCGAGCTGCCTTTTCTAGCATTTTGTCCTCTTTTGCAAAACAGAATCTAAGCATTTTAAAATCCTTATTATCTAGATTAAATACCGAAGTAGGAATGCTTGCCAGTCCCCTTTCTTTAGTAAGCCGTTCTGCAAAAACGGTATCGGATTCGTCTGTAATTTCAGAAAAACCTAACATCTGAAAGTAGGTTCCGGCAGCAGGAATTATAGTAAATCGTGAGTCTTTAATCAAATTGAGAAACAAGTCTCTCTTTTCTTGAAAGAAGTCATTAAGTTCCAAATAATGAGCAGGATTTTCTAAATATGTTGCAAAGGCCTTCTGGGAAGGGTGATGCACAGAAAACACATTAAATTGATGCACTTTCTGAAATTCCTCCATTAATGCTTTAGGACCAACTGCATATCCCATTTTCCAGCCGGTGTTGTGAAAAGTTTTTCCAAAAGAAGCGGTAATAAAGCTACGTTTTCTAAGCTCTGGATAACGAGCTACGCTCTCGTGCCGTTTTCCATCAAAAACAATATGCTCATATACTTCATCACTTAATAAAATGATATCAGTTCCTTCTAAAATACGTTCTACTTCTTTTAAATCTTTTTCTTCTAGAATAGTACCTGTAGGATTATGAGGTGTATTTATAAAAAGCATTTTTGTTTTAGGCGTAATTGCCTTCTGAACGGCATTCCAATCCACTTTATAATCAGG
>JALZVV010000181.1 GCA_023299935.1 Dokdonia sp. | reverse complement strand
ATCTGTGTTTCGTAAACTAAGTATCGAAGACAATATTTTAAGCGTGCTCCAACTTACGAAGCTTTCTAAAAAAGAGCAACTCCATAAAATGGAAGAACTCATAGAGGAGTTTAGCCTTGGACACATACGCAAGAGCAGAGGCGATTTACTTTCTGGAGGAGAACGCCGCCGTACAGAAATTGCAAGAGCACTAGCTACTTCGCCTAGCTTTGTTTTACTCGATGAGCCCTTTGCAGGAGTTGACCCTGTGGCGGTAGAAGATATTCAGCGTATAGTGGCGCGACTAAAAGACAAAAACATTGGCATCTTAATTACAGATCACAACGTACAAGAAACCTTAGCCATTACAGACCGTACTTATCTCATGTTTGAAGGGAGTATACTCAAACACGGAGAGCCAGAAGAACTGGCGGCAGACGAAATGGTGCGTAAAGTTTATCTGGGTCAAAACTTTGAACTTCGTAAAAAGAAATTATTTTAAAATAGGCTTTCAAAAAGGCATTTACCCCAGCATATATGATACAAGAACTACAAGCCCGGAGTGACAATAATTGCGAATTATGTACAAGTACAGCACCGCTCACTGCCTATATCGTAGCTCCAAAAATGCAGGAGGCCTTAGAAAATGTAGCGCATATCTGTACCACTTGTGAATCGCAAATTAAAGAACCAGAAACGGCAGATGTCAACCACTGGCGTTGTCTTAATGATAGTATGTGGTCTACGGAGCCTGCCGTGCAAGTACTTGCCTGGCGCATGCTCAATCATCTTAAAGGAGAAGGCTGGCCCCAAGACTTACTCGATATGATGTATATTGAAGATGAGACCTTATCGTGGGCTAAATCTGGATACCAAGACCTTGCAACCGCTATTAAACATAGAGACAGTAATGGTGCTCAACTCAAAAATGGAGATGATGTTGTGCTCATTAAAGACTTGGATGTAAAAGGAGCCAATTTCACAGCAAAAAGAGGTGCGGCTGTAAAACGCATTTCGCTAGTACACGACAATGCAGAGCATATAGAAGGAAAGGTAGAAGGGCAACATATTGTCATACTAACCAAGTACGTTAAGAAGCAGTAAATACAGGCGACATAAGAATATTATGTATCTTTGTAGGCCTATTTATAGATAGTAAGAATATAGTTTTAGCGAGATAAATAACTATGAAAACAGATTTAGACAAACACTTAGAACAAATCGAGGCAATGGGTGATGATCACGTTGGATCAAGTGCTGTGACACCACTACGTGATGACGCTTTTGAACTTAGTGATATAAAAAAAATAGCTAGTATTAAGGAAGACTTTGCCCATATTATGGAAACTCTTGGTCTTGATATGACTGACGATAGCCTAAAAGGTACACCTACCCGGGTAGCTAAAATGTTTGTGAACGAAATTTTCGGGGGGCTACATCCAGATCGCAAACCTAAAGTTAGCACCTTCGATAATAACTACAAGTATGGAGAAATGCTTGTAGAAAAAAACATTATAGTATACTCTACTTGCGAGCACCACTTCCTCCCTATTGTAGGACGTGCGCACGTAGCTTATATTTCTAACGGAACTGTAGTAGGGCTTTCTAAGATGAATCGCATTGTAGATTATTATGCAAAGCGTCCTCAGGTACAAGAACGACTTACCATGCAAATTGTGCAAGAATTACAAGCGGCAATGGGCACAGATGATGTTGCCTGCGTAATTGACGCAAAACATCTTTGTGTAAACAGTCGCGGAATACGAGATATAGAAAGCAGTACCGTAACTAGCGAATTTGGCGGTAAGTTTAAAGAAGAAGCCACTCGCAGAGAATTTTTAGACTATATAAAATTAGAAACGCAATTTTAAAATGCGGGCCTAGCCGAGAGCCTTGAGTACATTTTTAAAAGGACGATCACTATATATACTATATCTCATTAACCCAATAACCATTAACCCATCCTAATGGCACTATATAACAATCAAAACTTAAAAATATACAACTCCCTGTCAGGGCAGAAAGATGCCTTCATTCCTTTAGTAGAAGGACATATTGGGATGTATGTATGCGGGCCTACCGTATATAGCAAAGTCCATCTAGGCAATGTGCGTACGTTTATGAGTTTTGATATGATTTTTAGGTATCTCAAACACCTAGGATATAAAGTACGTTATGTGCGTAATATCACAGACGCGGGCCACCTTACAGATGACGGTGACCAAGGCGAAGACAAAATAGCAAAAAAAGCTCGACTCGAAAAAATAGAACCTATGGAAGTGGTACAGCAGTACACTGTAGACTTTCACAATATCTTAAATGCTTTTAATTTCTTACCGCCCAGTATTGAACCCACCGCAACTGGACATATTATCGAACAAATAGAACTTATCAAGAAAATTATTGATAATGGATATGCCTACGAAAAAAACGGATCTGTATACTTTGACGTCGTAAAATTCAATGACGACCACGAATACGGCAAACTCTCTGGTAGAAAGCTAGAAGATATGATAGCCAATACGCGAGCGCTCAATGCCCAGGATGAAAAGAACAGTCCGCAAGATTTTGCATTATGGAAAAAAGCGGGCCCAGAACATATCATGCGCTGGCCAAGTCCTTGGGGAGATGGATTCCCAGGATGGCACCTAGAATGTACTGCGATGAGTACTAAATATCTAGGAGAGCAATTTGACATACACGGTGGTGGAATGGATTTAAAATTCCCACATCACGAGTGTGAAATAGCCCAAAACGAAGCCGCCATAGGCTGCGTCCCTGTACGCTACTGGATGCATGCAAATATGCTTACCCTTAACGGTCAGAAAATGGCAAAGAGTACGGGCAATAGTATCAATCCCGGAGAATTATTCACTGGAGATAGTCCACATCTTTCTAAAGGCTATGCTGCGAGTGCCGTACGTTTCTTTATACTACAAGCAAATTACAGAAGCATCCTAGATTTTAGTAATGATGCACTTTTAGCTAGTGAGAAAGGCTTTAACAGATTGATGGAAGCAATTAAAATTATGAAGTCACTACCGGTTGCCGCTCAGAGCAGTATGGATATCGCAAGCTGGAAACAGTCTTGTTATGATGCGATGAATGACGATTTTAATAGCCCAATACTTATTGCACAACTTTTTGAGGTGGTAAAACATATCCATCTCATAAAGGACGAAAAAGCTACGATAAGCGAGAAGGATTTAAAGACCTTGCAAGAGACTTTACACGCCTTTACTTTTGATGTATTAGGTCTCGCTGAAGGAGAAGCTTTCGCGAAGGCAGACGATTCCAAACTATCGGGCACCGTAGAGTTACTCATAAAATTGCGTAAAGAAGCACGTGAGAACAAAGACTTTGCAACCAGTGATAAAATACGGGATGAGTTATTAGCCTTAGGCATTCAGTTGAAAGACGGCCGTGAAGGAACTACTTTTAGTTTGAACTAATGGCACGTCTAAAAGACATAGCTGTTGCCCCTTTTCTAGGCTTAATATGGTTTTATCAAAAGTTTATTTCATCCTGGACACCGTCTAGCTGCAGATACAACCCCACCTGCTCGCATTATACCAAAGAGGCGCTGCAAACACACGGTTTATGGCAAGGTGGGAAATTAGCAATTAAGAGAATATTCTCCTGCCATCCGTGGGGCAGACAAGGTTATGATCCTGTACCTCCTAAAAAAAAGTAAAGGCTAGGCTCAAGCCTTAAGACTTTAGTATCTTTAACAATCTAAAAATTTAAATTGCATTTATGCTACCACTTAAGTTTACTTGGAATCCCGTTTCTGGATTAGACCTGGGATTTTTGACTATACATTTTTACAGTTTGATGTTTGTAATTGCCTTCTCCTTAGGTTATTATTTAATGAAAAAAATGTTCGCTAGAGATGGTGTTCCTCAAGAAAAACTAGATAGCCTATTTATGTATGCAGTAGTATCGATATTACTGGGTGCACGATTAGGACACGTCATTTTTTATCAACCCGAACTATTTAAAGAAGATTTCTTTTCGGTGTTTTTACCTTTTCGTTTTGTTCCAGAATTTGAGTTTACTGGTTTTAGAGGTCTAGCTAGCCACGGAGCCACAATAGTAGCTATTATAGGAGTATATATTTATAACAAAAAAATACTCAAAAAATCATTCTTATGGATATTAGATAGAGTGGTTATTACCTGTGCTTCGGGCGCCGCCCTTGTGAGAGTAGGTAATTTTCTAAATTCAGAAATGATAGGTAAAGTAACCGACAGTCCTATAGGAATTAAATTTGTTCAGGATGAAATATCTGAGGGCCAAGCAATCTCATTAACTAAAATAAAAAATTCAAAAGAAGCTTACCAAACCTTAACTAGTGATTCACAATTTGCAGAAATTGTAGCCTCTATTCCCTATCGCTATCCGGGGCAACTTATGGAAGCAGCAGGTTATGTCTTGGTATTTGCTATTTTAATGTATCTCTACTGGAAAACAGATGCTGCTAAAAAGCCAGGATTTCTATTTGGCCTTTTCCTATTACTACTTATGGGCGTGCGCTTTATTGTAGAGAATTTTAAAGAAGTACAAGTCGTAGAGAGAGGGGAATGGGCACTTAATACAGGCCAACTATTAAGTATTCCTTTTATTATTGCCGGACTCTATTTTGTTATCAATTCGTTTAATAAAAAATATAAGACTAATGCCTAAATTTTTTATCTATACCCTGAGTATAACGCTGGCATTAGCTAGTTTAAGTTGTAAGCAAGAAGAGGGTAACAAAAGCATTGCTCCTACAGAAATTGCCTTTACTAAAGAAGGCGAACTCTCTTTATTTAAAAATGACGGTACGTTCATTAGAACCATTGATATAGAGATTGCAGATGATGACTACCAGCGTGAAACGGGTTTAATGCATCGCTCTTCACTAAAAGAATCACAAGGGATGTTGTTTGTGTTTGAACAAGAAGAGCAACGTGGTTTTTTTATGAAAAACACTTTAATCCCCTTAGATCTCATTTACCTCAATAAAGAGGGTGTTATCGTAAGCTTTGCAGAGAACGCAAAACCAGAAGACCTCACGACTTTGCCTTCCCAAGTTCCTGCACAATATGTGTTAGAAATAAATGGTGGCCTTAGTGAAGAATGGGTATTAGAAGTGGGTGATAGCATTAAGTGGGAGAGAAAATAAAATTTGTATCTTAATTATGTCTTAAACCTATTAATTAGAAACATCACCTTGAAAGAAGAAGAAGAAAATATTCAAATATCTGATTCTCTCGTGGCTACTATTACTAATTACGACCTATCAGCCATTGGTGGAGATATTATGGAAATGGGAATCGATTCAATTTTAAAAGATGGGCTTCTAAAAGAATTACCCATTATTAATATAGCATCCGGTATTTGGAAAACCGGAATTGCCATAAGAAATTAGAGGTTTATTCCAAAATTCTCCATTTTCTCAATGAATCTTCAAATTTAGATTTAGAACAAAGGAAGAATTTAATTCAAAATCTTGAGGGAGATAAATTTCAGAAAGAAGCAGGAGAGAAATTGATTGCAATTATAGATAATTTGGAAACTAAATCGAAAGCAAAATTAATTGGCAGATTATTATGCTTGTTCGGAAAGAATGTAATCACGAAGGAGTAATTTTGGAGAGTTTGCTTCGTAATTGAAAAATTGCCTATGAATGATATCAAGGCCATTAAAGACTGGCAGAAAACTGACCTAAATAAAATAGAGCATACCAGAAAGCACTTATATATGAGTGCAGGTTTAGGGTGGTTTGCACTAAACTTCTCTTCTACGGGCTTTGTTTGGACTGCAAGACTTTGCGAAATTTTTTCTAACAATCTATTACAAACTAAATAAAAAAAGCCCTTTCCAATGAAAAGGGCTTTTTAAATATTGTCTTGTGTTACTTACTTCTTAGCAAGCCACTCATTTACTTTTTCTGGAGACATTACTGACTCAACAAAAGTATATGCTCCAGTATTAGGAGACTTTACCATCTTAATCGCCTTTGTAAGACGCTTAGAACCTGTCTGTAAGGATGCTACTGATTTCTTTGCCATGTCTTTTTATTTTATCTCTTTATGAACAGTCATCTTTTTCAATACCGGGTTGAATTTCTTCAACTCCATACGGTCTGGAGTGTTCTTCTTATTTTTAGTCGTAATATATCTAGAAGTTCCTGGTTGTCCAGTAGCTTTGTGCTCTGTGCACTCTAAGATTACTTGTACTCTATTCCCTTTCTTTGCCATCTCGGTTACTCTTTATGGGATTATTTTTTTAGGAAACCTTTTGCACGAGCTTCTTTAAGCACTGCTGAGATTCCTTTTTTATTAATATTCTTCAATGCAGAAGTAGATACTTTTAAAGTAATCCACTTATCTTCTTCAGGGATGTAAAAACGCTTCTTAACAAGATTAGCACCAAAAGTACGTCTTGTCTTATTCATCGCGTGAGAAACATTGTTTCCTACCATCGCTTTTTTTCCCGTAAGCTCACAAACTCTAGACATTTCTATAAACTTTATAATAGTTATTTAAAACAGGGTGCAAATTTAAACAAAAACTATTCGTACACCAAAAGTATATCCTAGTTTTTTAAAATTTCTTCTTGTAGTAATTCTAGGCATTTATTTACCGTTTTGCCTATTACTCTTGTTCTATTGGTTCCCATACTAAATTTATGAGCTACAGCAGCCGTCTCTGACGCAATCCCAATAAAAACGGTTCCCACTGCAGCGTGTGAATCCCCCGCAGAAGGTCCTGCATTACCTGTAGTAGAAATACCTATATCACTGCCATACAATTCTCTAACTCTGGCAGCCATCTCCATCGCCACCTCCCCACTCACTACAGAGTGCTGCTGTATTGTTAACTCCTTGACTCCCAGTATATCAATCTTGCTTTGAGTGGCATAGGTCACCGAACTTCCTTTAAGATAACGAGAAGCTCCAGCGTGTTGTGTAAAACGTTTTACGAGTTCACCCCCCGTACAGCTCTCTGCAATTGCAATAGTCTTTGAATGCGCTACAAGCTGCTCTGCAACAACCTCTTCATAGGCGCCTTCATCTTCATAGCCTACAAAAGTATCTTCTACCAAAGTAAGAAGTTTAGTTAACTGCGCTTGCATAGATTCCTTTACAAATTGCTCCTCACCTTTGCTAGACAGTCGCAAACGCACACTGCCCAAAGAAGGTAAATAAGCGAGTTTTATATGTGCTGGAAGTTGCGTTTCAAAAGTTTCAAGTCGCAAAGCTATCCTACTTTCTCCTTCACCATAAGTAAGGAGTGTTTTATGCATAATAAATGGCAGGTCATACCTATCTGCTATTCTAGGGATTACTTCGTGCTCTATTAATGCTTTCATTTCGTAAGGCACACCAGGTAATGATACAAAGACAGTTCCTTCTTTTGTCAACCACATTCCTGGTGCCGTTCCAAAACGATTTAATAAAATTTCTGCTTTAGATGGCACCATTGCTTGACTAACATTACCCGGTAACATAGGTCGTTTAATGAGCTCTTTAAAAATATGCTCAATATGCTGGAGTACTTCTTTATTTTCAACTAAGCTATCATCTGTGTATTCGCAGAGAACATGTTTGGTTATATCATCATTGGTAGGTCCTAAACCGCCAGTAATAATAACGATATCTGCGTTCGCTTTCGCGAAAGCGAAACTCTCCAATAAATGTTCTCGCTCATCTTGAACCGAAGTAATCTGACGTACAGAAACACCGATCTTATTAAGCGCTTTAGAAATATAAGCCGAGTTGGTATCTATTATTTGACCGATGAGAATCTCATCACCTATAGTAATAATCTCGGCAGTCATCTATAACGAAAAATCTTGTTTGAGCTCTGGAATAACGGCATTGAGCGTAGCAACAATCCTGTCCAATTGCCCTTGTATAGCAGTCGTAGGCCTATTAGTATCGGACCACTTCTCCATAGCCGCAATTTCTTTAAGCAGATCAATCCCGAACATATCAAGATTTGGTTTCATTTTATGCGCAAACTGATACGCCATCTTATGGTTATCATTTTTTATTGCAAGTTTCATAGATTGCATATCGGGTGGTATCTCCTGTAGAAAAGTTTCTACAATTACTTTTACAAAATCCTCGTCGCCTCCGGAAATCTCCTTTACTTTTTGTAGGTTATACATTTTTGACATTGGGGGTATTTTTATTTAGTTAGTTTATTATTTATTTCACTTTAATTGTGAACATTGCTTCTTTGCCAAGAAAGCCTTTTAATTTATCATTGGGAGCTACAGGTCCAACTCCTGCCGGAGTTCCTGTAAATATAATATCTCCTATCTTAAGAGTAAAATATTGAGACACATAACTTATAAGTTCATCTATTTTCCAGAGCATACTCTGGGTATTTCCATCTTGTACTATTGTTCCATTTTTTTCTAGACTGAAGGGAATTGCATTTACACTTCCTAATGCTTCCTTAGAAAGCCACTTTCCTATAACTGCAGAACCGTCAAAGGCTTTGGCCTTTTCCCAAGGCAATCCTTTCTCTTTTAATTTTTTTTGCAAATCGCGTGCCGTAAAGTCTATTCCTAAGCCTATCTCATCATAATAAGACGGTGCAAATTTTTTATCTATATACTTCCCTAATTTCTTAATCTTTACTAAAACCTCAACCTCATAATGCACATTTTCTGTAAACTCAGGAATTACAAAAGGATGTTGCTTTAGCAAAATAGCAGAATCTGGTTTTAGAAAAACTACGGGATACTCCGGCTTTTCGTTATCAAGCTCAGCGATATGCTTTGCATAATTTCTGCCTATACAGATTAGTTTCATTCTTAAAAAAGCTTAGTGTTTAATTTTCTGAGTTTAATAGAGGTTAACACCTTCTTTGTATACAAGGGAAAGTCTGCATTTTGAAGCCATCCAAAATACCCTGGTTCTTTCTCCAGAATTTCTTCGACACGTCTGCCTTTGTGTTTGCCAAAAGTAAATATCTCCATATCTTCTTTATCATACCCAATAAAACCTGCAAAATCTGCAAGACGCTTACGGGTGCTAAACTCAGACAGAGACTTCATATTATTCTCTAAAGAGTCATATCGCTCCAATTGAGATTTCAAGACTTCATAGGTCGCCTTAGTATCTGCTGCAGCACTATGCGCGTCTGTGAGGTCCTTACCACAGTAAAATTTATATGCTGCAACCAGGGTGCGTTGTTCCATTTTATGAAAAATATTTTGCACATCTACAGCATTTCTATTTTTCATATCAAAATCAATATCACAACGCAACAATTCTTCAACTAATAAAGGAATGTCAAACCGATTAGAATTAAAACCAGCCAAATCTGCATCCTTAATAATCTCATAAATCTCTTGTGCTTTTTGAGCAAAAGTAGGGGCATTTACCACGTCTTCATCACTTATTCCGTGAACGGCAGTAGTCACTGCTGGAATAGGAACCGTAGGATTAATGAGATAGGTATGCTCTTTTTCATTGCCATCTGGAAAGACCTTAAGAATAGATATCTCTACAATACGGTCTTTTGCTACATTTATCCCCGTAGTTTCCAAATCGAAAAAACAAATAGGACGCGTTAATTTAAGTTGCATTAGGTAGAAGTTAGTTTATACATCAAAAATACGATTTGAAAATGAAAAAAGGGTATCGATCTTATCATTTGAGTTTGTATTTTGTGGTATCTTTTTTGCTTTAAGAAACCTATGAAACAATTTCTCCTCTTTGTAATACTTATTTGTTGTGCTTTCGCGAAAGCGCAAACCCCCCAACCTCTTGTAGAATTAATAGAAGACAAGCAAGCCAAACGCTGGAATTTATATGCCCAAAACAATACCGATGAAGAACAAGAAGCTTTCCTTATGGTTAAAGGAGAAGGCTTTAGACGCAGTGCAGACCGTCCAGTAATTAAAAAAATACCGCCTAATGCAAAGGTTCTTATGATTACCCTCATCCCGCTTGCGGGAACAAGCCCTACTTATGAAACCATTTTTACCTATGAAACTAATTTGCAAACCATAGAAGAACGCAAAGGCGAAAACCGTGAAGAACATGTAAATATTCGCCCGCTACAACACGACGAACTCACGATATTTCTAGAGGATGATTGTGAGAAATGTGACTACCTCATTGCCCAACTCAATAGAAAACACATCAAATACCGCAAGCTTGATGTAAAAAAAAACAAGAAGGTTTTTGATTTTATGTGGCAACATTTAAGAGGCAAAATACCATCTAGTGATGTGGTCAAGCTTCCCGTTGTGATGGAAAATAATAAGGTTTATCATGATATTGCAAATATGAAGCACTTTGTAGCAACCTATAATTGGAATACAGAAAGAGAATAAGCGTTGTTATACAGTAAATTATCATTTTGATTAACTTGTAATCTTTCTAACAACAACTACAATATTTACATATATATCCTATGTAAGTGAGCACGATATGGAGGAACTGCTTTCTAAAAGTAGAGTTTCCAATGACAAAACTGGAATAACAGGATTCCTTATTTATTTTGAAAGAATTATTACTGACTGCTTATGAAAACTATAAATCTCAACATCCTACTACTTTTCTTAAGTATTTTTCTTGTCTCGCAACTTTCTTCTGCACAAACAGAAGAGCAGACCGCCATGGCAAAATTATCTTTTATGATAGGGGATTGGAAAGGTAATGGCTCGAGCTATCCTAAAGAAGAAAACCAGCCTTATGATGTACTTTCTAAAGTACGTTATGATTTAGATGGAGAATTACTCGTCTTAAAACACAGGTCTATTAGAGATGGCAAAGCAGTATTAAGTTTACACACTATTATTTATTACAATGTAAAAGAAGAGCAATATTATTACTATGCCTTTCGACAGAAAGGAGTACGCCCTTTTACCGGTAAAATTATGGATGGAAAACTCATTTGCAGTATTGGAGATGATTATCGCCTCACATTTCAGCGAACAGAAGATGGTTTTTTTAATGAATATGGAGAAAAACTCATAGATGGTGTTTGGACAAAAAACTTTGAAGATATACTGCAACCTACATCAGAAGTTAGCTTTTAAAAAAAAGCTTGAAAAGTCCTTATACTGTGTGCAATTTGCAGATTAAAAAAAGCCTCATTACTAGTTGCAATGAGGCTTTTACTATGCTATTTCTTGTCTGTACTAGATCTCTCTATTTACATCCCAAGCTTCTAGATATTCTGCAACTCGTTTTACAAACTGACCTCCTAAGGCACCGTTTACCACTCTATGATCATAAGAATGCGATAAGAACATTTTCATACGGATTCCAATAAAATCACCATCTGGTGTTTCTATTACCGCTGGTACTTTACGTATCGCCCCTAAGGCTAGTATTGCCACTTGCGGCTGATTAATAATAGGCGTACCCATAATACTTCCAAAAGTACCGACATTAGTTACCGTATAGGTTCCGCCTTGTGTATCGTCTGGTTTAAGCTTACTATTTCTCGCTCTTCCTGCAAGGTCATTTACTGCTTTTGCCATACCTACCAAGTTCAATTGGTCTGCATTTTTTATCACCGGAACAATAAGATTGCCGTCTGCAAGGGCAGCTGCCATTCCTAAGTTAATATTCTTTCTTTTAATAATACGGTCGCCATCTACAGCAATGTTAATCATTGGAAAATCACGAATGGCCTTAGCCACAGCTTCCATAAAGATAGGAGTAAACGTAAGCTTCTCTCCTTCTCTCTTTTCAAAATCTCCTTTTACTTTCTTGCGCCAGTTCCAGATATTTGTTACATCTGCTTCAATAAACGATTGTACGTGAGCACTGGTTTGAACAGAGGCAACCATATGGTGAGAAATAAGTTTTCCCATACGGGTCATCTCAATAATCTCATCACCTCCATTTACACTTATAGGTGCTGCAACAGCTTTTGCAGGTTTGCTCACTTTTGGTGTAGCTGCTTTTTCAACTGCCGGAGCACTCATTTTTTCTGTTTGTGCATTCCCACGTGTATCGATATAACTTAGCATATCGTTTTTTGTAACACGTCCATCTTTTCCTGTTCCAGGAATAGCATCAAGTTCTGCTTGTGCAATACCTTCGGCAGTTGCCATATTCTTCACTAATGGAGAATAAAAACGATCTCCAGAAGAAACCGTGCTTGCTTGCGCAACAACTTCTTTGGCTTGGCTCATAGTTGCTTCTATTGTTGCAACAGCAGCAGAAGGAGCAACTTCTTGTACTTCTGTAGCTTGAGTCGCACCAGCATCACCAGAGGTTTCAATAATAGCTATTGTTTCCCCAACAGCCACGACATCATCTATATCAAAAAGGCGCTCTACCAAGACACCATCTACTTCACTAGGCACTTCACTATCTACCTTATCTGTAGCGATTTCTAGAACAGCTTCATCTGCTTCAATAGTATCTCCCACTTCTTTAAGCCAAGAGGTTAATGTTGCCTCTGCAACACTTTCTCCCATCTTAGGTAGTTTTAGTTCAAATCTTGCCATTTTCGTATTTTAAAGATGTTTTAAACCTGCTATTTTGCGAATATAATAATAGTATCCCACATTTTTTAATAATTAACTAAAATATAGAATCACCACTTTAAGAGATTTCCTCTGCCTTCACTACTATTACTTCCTAAGGCAAAGGTACTATTTTTAGGAATGAATTTAAAAGTTGCTCCTTTATCTTGATTCTCTAAGATATAAGTTATACAATCCTGATAGGACACTAATTCCATATCCAAAAGATACTCCGTATCAACCTCCAAAAAGGAGAATGATTCCTTTAACTCAAGCTGGATATCCAGTGATTTTTCTATAGTCTCGATTAAAACTGGATTCTTACTGACTACTGTATATTTTTTAGGCTTGTATTCTTTTGGATTAAACGCTTTAGTCCCGTTAGCATGTAGGCTTTTTGCAAACCATAAACCTAGCTTTACAATACCTGCTTCAAGTATATTCCTCTTAAGATGTTTTTTGTAAAAGATATGCATCGCATTGTAAAAACGCTTTCTATACACTGCATCTTTTGCCGTACTCTCACCTTTAAAATGAATAACTACTTGGTCTCCCAGATAATAGTTATCATAGCCTAACTCACATATGGTATGTGAGAGATCTATATCTTCTCCATACATAAAGTATTGCTCATCAAAGCCTCCTGCTTCTTCATATACCTTCTTGGTCATAAACATAAATGCTCCAACCAGCACTTGTATCTTTCCGCGGCCATCGGGGCGTATATCTCTTGCATAATAGGCATCGCCTTTCCCAAACAGTTTATTGAAAGCCACTTTAGGGGTAGGCAAATTACGTTTACATTCTGGCAAGAAGGTCCCTGTACCATCTACTAAACGTGTGCCTATGGCTCCTAGTTTTTCGTTTGCTTTCGCGAAAGCGTAAATCGTATCAAAAAGAGATTCTCCTACTACAGTATCAGGATTGAGAATACAAACATACTCCCCTTGTGCCACCGCAACACCCTGATTATTTGCGGTTGCAAACCCTACATTATCTGTATTGGCAATTAGCACTACCTCTGGAAAACGTTCCTTAACCATCGCACAACTCGTATCACTAGATGCATTATCTACCACAATCACCTCTGCATCCAGATGCGCTAGAGCACGATAGACGCTACTCAAACACAACTCAAGAAAATGAGTGACATTATAATTTACGATGACGACAGAAAGCTGTTTCATAAAATGACCAAAAGGGCTGCTTCTATTAATTCTTTAGGGAAGTTTCAAATGGAACTCTATGCAAAATACTTCTTCCTAAGGTAATCTCATCTGCATATTCCAGTTCATCACCTACAGATATACCTCTGGCAATAGTAGACGTTTGAACATTATAGGGTTCTATTTTTTTATAGATATAAAAATTGGTGGTATCCCCTTCTAAGGTAGAACTCAAGGCAAAAATCACTTCTTTTACTTCGCCATTTTTTACTTTATCTACTAGAGAAGTTACGGTTAGGTCTTGCGGCCCAATACCATCTAAGGGACTAATCTTCCCTCCTAATACGTGATACAATCCTTTATACTGACTTGTATTTTCAATAGCCATAACGTCGCGTATATCTTCTACAACACAAATAACAGCTGCATCCCTTTTGGGATTAGAACATATCTCGCATAGCACTACGTCTGAAATGTTATGGCATTTTTCACAAAACTTAATATTATCCCGCATAGCTAATAGCGCTTGTGCCAGATGATGAGTTTGAGTTTCTTGCTGTTTGAGCAGATGCAATACTAACCTCAATGCTGTGCGTTTTCCTACGCCAGGCAACTGAGACATCTCGTAAACAGCATTTTCTAATAGTTTAGACGAAAACTCCATAAAAAGGGTTTAATTCTTATCTTCTAACAAAGGTACAAATCGAAATTCACCAAATTCTTTCTTTTCAAATTTAGTAGCAGATTGCCTCACGTACAAAGTCATTATCTGTGGGTCATCACCTACAGGAATAACTAATCTTCCTCCTATTTTAAGTTGGC
>JALZVV010000180.1 GCA_023299935.1 Dokdonia sp. | reverse complement strand
GTAAGTCTGAAATTCAAAAGTGCAAGGATATTATTAAAGAAACTTTCGTTGATTAAAAGTAAGTATTGAATAATATTGCGGAAAGTACTAATGGTAACACCTTATATAATTTATTGCTTGCTTCTTACCTACTGAAGAAAGTCCTCGCCGACTTTCTTGGTCGGTAATTATTTACTAAATTAGTTGCTTGAAACACGCAACAAACAATATACAAACACTTGCCATTCATTGTTAAAATAAAAAAAAATGAGAAATATAATAATATTAATAACACTTGTTTTATCAAATGCTCTTTTTGCTCAAGTAGGTGTTGGCACAACTAATCCTGATAGTTCCTCCATAATGGAATTACAGTCTAATAACAGCGGCTTTTTGTTACCCAGAGTATCCCTAACTAGTACTACAGATGTTTTGACTATTCCCTCTCCCGCAGAAGGGTTAATGATTTACAACTTAGCATCAAATTGTAATTTACCACCTGGTTTATACGTTTTTGACGGTTCTATTTGGAGAAGATTTCAATATGAAGATACAGTTGCTTTTTCAAGATTGATAAGAGATGAAATAGGCGTGGCGAACGTGACTTTTTCAAATATAAACTCTACAAATACCGTTACGGGTACTTTTCAATCATTATTTGACGATGTCGACAATACACAGGGTTTTACTATTCATGTTACTCGAACTGGAACACCATCAGGAGATTGGGGTTTTGGTATAGCATTACCCAATCCAAACTATATAACAAGTTTAGTTTTAGATGGACGTAATGATTGTTGTACATATAGAATTGAAAATGTTGTTGCGAGATTATATAGATGTGGAAATTTAATTTATACATCACCGCCAATAACCTCTGCAGTCATTGATGATAATGTTATAACTATTCCAAATATTTATGCAGATGAAATTCGATTAGTAGTACCAAATGGTGGGGATGTTGGTGGTGGAGATTCGATAATAAATTTTTCTGAATTAGACGTTGTAGCAATGCAATAGTTTATCTTAGATCAACCACAACGAAATTACAACAACGTTTAAAAACAATAGGGCAATTGGCACTTAATCTAATGCCTCAGACACTTTCTCGAGATCGCAAAATTTTTAAGTTTGGCTTAAAAAGAAAAAAATAATAAGAAAAATTTAAAAATTCGGCTGGTCTTTAACCGAATAGTAACTGGCTATTTCAAGCCCTACTATTCTTGTGCAAACACCTTGTGCTTCATTAGATTTTAAGAATGACCTCTTTTAGTAAACGTAAAAAACTAAAGTTTATATATCACTACAGTGAGTAATAAAAATATAGGCATAAAGCTATTAATAATCAAAGCGCAAGAGTTTTTAAGCTATTATCAAAAAAAAGGAATAAAATGTGAATTTATACTTTTTACACAAAGCATTATTTTTAAAAAAGAAGAAAGAGATCTAACAAAAATTCACGACTCTAATAATGTAAAAGGATATATTTTAAAAACATTAGAAATTTGGGCAGGAGACGATCAAGATGCATTCTGGGCGAGAAAAGATGATGATTTAATAATGAAAATGTTAAGAAAAATAAAATAACTATGGACAACACCGTATATAAAACCGTTAGGGTGAATTGACCGCGTCACGCACTGTTTATCCAAAAATAAAAGCATATTTGCTATCTTAGTTCGTGAGTAATAGACCAATTAGTTTTCCATCAATACCCCTACAAAACCAATCCAGCTTGTATAATTTATTTAACACATATTAATATTTATTGTAACTATCTTTACCCCTTAATCAACTTATAAAGTTATAATGAAAAGAATTGTTTTTTACCTTTTTATCGCTGCAAGCTTTGTACAATGTACTCAAGATGAAAGTACAATAACAACAGACGAAGAATCTCAGGACTTAATACTCCAAGAGATCTCACTAGACCTATCTAATGCCGCACCTAATGTTGCTCTAGACACAACCAATAAAGGATTATTTGTGGGTACGTTAGCTACAACGGACTTGAGTTTTCATGAAAAGATTTTCATAAATATTGAAAACGACGGGAATACAAATGCTCAAATTATTACTCCAGATACAAAACACGCATTTCAAGGACAACAATTAACAAGAAAAGGGAATACGTACTTATTTACAGGAGAAATAGGTCAATTTACCGTAACATTAGAAGATAATGAAGCAATAATTACAGAAGCTAGCTTTTATGATATGACTGCAGAGGTAAAAGTTTTTAAAAGCACTAGTCAATTAAAAATGACTCCAACCTTAGGAACATTTACTGCTACTCAAAATGGAACTGCAACCGGTACTTGGGACATTATGTTTACAGCAACTAATGAAGATCGATATGATGGGGCTTTTGTGTCTGTTTTTAGATTAGATGCTAATGATAATACACTTAGTTCTCATGTACTACAAAATTCATTTCTACTAAGATATACCAGAAGATGTGATGAAGTTGATGCGATGACGGGAACTCGTCTAGTACAGTTACAATTGTTTTGTACATCAGATAATAATAGCGGTAATTCTAATGTAACAATTAACGGTCAAGTAATAAATTATACATATAGATTAAGAGAACGAATAAATATTGCAACTTGCGACTATCCAACTCCTGATGATTTGGGCGTTATTACCAATGAATGGTCTTGGGGTGGTGCATCAGGTACTATTGATATTGATATTAATACTCTTCCTGTATTTTTGTAGGTTAATATCGTTTAAAAAATAAAAAAAGATGTCCTGTGCACTCTAATGTACTATTTCCAAGCTTTATTTTAGTTTAGTAACTTAAGCCTCAAATTAGAGATCCCTATTTATCTTGTTTTTTGCATTTAATTTGCTAGTTTATACTTTGCGCAAACCTTACTAAAGTAGAGTACTGCGAAAAGAAATGGCAGCTTATTTAATCCAAAAAAGAAAAGCTTATTTTCAGCACTACTTATCATATATGAAGTCGCTAGGATGAATTGAATGCGTATTGCATGAAAAACAATAATCTGAACTTAATTAATCTATTCAGGCAACCATTTTTCAAAAATGAACGTCTCCATAAATAGAACTCGCAATTAAGGCCAAATGAAGAATTCAAGCAGAGCCTTTCTAATTATCATAATATCCTTCGCAATATATTTTGTCCTTGATGATATGTATTTTAAACCTCTTAGGCAATGGATTTTTGAATTAACTGGTCAACTGGGATTCAGTCACATAATAAGCTATACAATTTCTGGAATACCTCTTTTTTTTAGGAATATCTCTCATTAGTGGAAGCTTAGGAATTTTTGAAAGTCTAGGATTAAATAAATCAATCATTAAAGGTTTTTTATTCGCACTTATTTGCACATTACCAATGTATATTGGTTTCAGTTTCGTCTTCGATTTTAATCCTAAAATTTCGCTTAATACAATTTTGATTTCAGTTATTTCTGCAGGTTTTTTTGAAGAACTTTATTTCCGAGGATTCTTATTTGCACTACCGTTTAGAAAAGCAAAACTCGGATTTGTACTTTCTGTTTTGTTTGGAGCACTTTACTTTGGTTCATTGCACTTATATCAAAGTACTGAATTGAATGAACTTTTGGGAATATTCTTGATTACCTTTTTGGGTGGTATCCTATTTGCTTGGGTATATGCAGAATGGAATTTTAATATTTGGGTGCCTGTGTTCCTGCATATGCTGATGAATCTAGCTTGGGAAATATTTTCTATAAGTGAAAATGCACTGGGCGGAATTTACTCAAATATTTTCCGGTTTTTGACTGTAGCACTGGTAATACTATTGACAATAATGTACAAAAAAAGAAAAGGAATAAAACTGACGGTAAATAAAAAGACACTATTACTTCTAAAATAAAATTAAGCATAAATCTATGCACAAAACACCACACGCCACAACCTACAAATT
>JALZVV010000179.1 GCA_023299935.1 Dokdonia sp. | reverse complement strand
ACAACTAAAGGTAGTTTTGGACCCACATCTGCAATGATATTCCAGCCTATAGTTTGGAAACCATACCAGCGTATTAGGTAATAAATACTCGCATTAAACTCAAATTTCTGAAACCATAAGGCTATGGATGCGCCAAAATTTTGAGCAAATTCTCCAGTCAGGAATGGGGCAAATGTTAAGGCTATTGTCCCAAGAACAACGAGGTAATACAAAACAAGTTTTTTTGTGTTTTGAAGTAAGCTTGGGATATTAGAGCGCAACTTGTCCCAATTAATTGGGAGGCGATATTGCAAAGGAGTATCCTTTGTAATAAACCATTGAAAAAATAAGGGTAATAATAATAAGGGCAGCAACTTTACAGATACAGAAATACCTAATAAAACGGCACTCCAGAACCACTTGCCTTTATGTAACAAGTGTAAGGCCCAAACTACAAAAAAGAGCATAAAAGATTCAAAATGAAGATTGCCTGTCATCTCGATAATGATAAATGGATTTAGGGCATACCAGAAAATAGCGTGAATGGGTAAACCCATGCGTTGCAGCAGCTTTTTACCTAGAATAATCGTTCCTATATCTGCAATAAGGATCAGTACTCTAAAAACGATAGCCGCTCCTACGATGCTTTTGCCAGAGAGAATTGCTGCAATGGCAAAACACAACTGATTGATGGGGGGATAATTTGTAAAATGACTGCCGTTTAAGCTACCCATCCCTTCATACAATTCTTGCGCTTGTGCTACTATAGATAACTCTCCTGAATTAATAAAACTCTCGGGTGTGTATGAATAGGGGTTCATTCCCTCTAGCAACATTCTCCCATCCCAGATAAAGCGATAAAAATCTTGCGAGAGGTTGGGTATTGCGGGAAAGAATATAAGTCTGAGAAGTATTGCAAATACAGCAAGTAACCAAAAATCTTTTTTCCCTTTTTGTATGAGGATATAAAAAAGTATAAAAAGACCGCTGTATAAACCTATAAGTAATGGGAAGTTACTACGATCTATATTGTAGGCAAAAAGTGCATAGGCAATAAGAGATAGTAAAAATAGGAGTATAGGTAGCTTATGATATTTCCACGCCTGCGCAATCACGCTTTAGAGGTCAATGATTTAAAGAATACAAATCCAAAACCTATGAATAGCATGAGGTGAAAAGGAAATAATCCAAAATCTCCACCTTGATCACCTACAATAAATGCGCTGTACATCCCAAAACCAAAATATAACATCAACAGTCCTTCAAAAATCACATTAATAGAAATATTTTTTTTGAGATATTTATTGCCTTTCCAGCTATCTTTAAGTGTATTGATATTGAATTTAGGTGTTCTAATAAAATCACTACGCTTCCCAATATGCCCTTCGATTACTGCGATGGAATTGTGTAATGAAAAGCCCATAGCGATGCTAAAAAAGGTAAAGAACATTCCTATGTAGCGTATAAATTGTTTGAAGCCTCCTCCGTAAATATTCTTGAACATATACCAGTAGCATATAAAGAAAATTATGGTACTCGCTACAAAAAAGCTCATCACATAAAAGTAGGGCTTAAGGTGAGCATACTCATTTTTTATATATAGCATTGGAATGCTCAACAGCGCTACGATTAATACATTTAAAAACATCGTGCTATTAAGTAAATGCAATATTCCGTGGGCTTTAGTCTTTTTAGATATAGTATTGCTCTTTACGACCTTTTTAAGCATTTTTTGGAAGTTCTCTGCACCTCCTTTGTTCCATCTAAACTGCTGTGACCTTGCTGCGCTTATCACTACAGGAAGTTCGGCAGGGGTTTCTACATTTTCTAAATATTTAAATTTCCAATTTTTGAGTTGGGCTCTATAACTTAAGTCTAAATCTTCGGTTAAAGTGTCACCTTCCCAATTCCCAGCATCTTCTATACATGTCTTGCGCCAGATACCGGCTGTGCCATTAAAATTTATGAAATGTCCTTCGCTATTTCTTCCTACCTGTTCTAAGGTAAAATGTGCGTCTAAGGCAAAAGCTTGTACTCGAGTGAGTAAAGAATAATTGCGGTTAATATGTCCCCATCGTGTTTGTACAACCCCTATATTTCTGTCTACAAAATAAGGAACTGTGCGTTCTAACCAATTGGGTTCTGGAAGGAAATCGGCATCAAAAATAGCAATGAAATCACCCTTAGCGTGCACCAACCCTTCTTTTAAGGCTCCTGCTTTAAAACCAGAACGGTCTGTTCTAGTGATGTGCACTATATCTAATCCTGTTTCTTTTAATCGTGCTATATGCTCTTTAGTAGACTGTAATGATTCGTCAGTACTATCATCTAGTACTTGTATTTCTAGTTTATCTTTTGGGTATTCTAATAACGCAATGTTGTCCAGTAGTCGTTCCATCACATATAATTCATTATATACCGGTAGTTGGATGGTGATATAAGGAATTTGCTCAGAATTATTAAGATCCCACTTTGGAGCATCGTCCTTTTTGCGCTGTGCTCTAAGGTAATTAAAGAGCAAATTGAGTTGGGTCAAGCTATAGGCAAAGATGAAAACTAAAGCCGTAGTGTAAATGATAATAATGATTATTTCTAGGAGCATTATTTAAAGCTATATTTAAATATCCAACTTAATATTTTTATGCCGGCAAATATAGCACCTTTTATGGTACCTGAAACTTTGGATACGCCTATGCGGTTTCTATATTTTACAGGTACTTCTGTATAAGCCATTTTCTTTTTGAGCACTTTTAATTGCATTTCTACTGTCCAGCCATACGTTTCGTCTTCCATTTCTAAAGCGAGCAGGCTAGTGTACTTAATTGCTCTAAAGGGCCCTAAATCCGTAAACTTGGCTCCAAAGAACAAACTCATTAAAGTGGTGGCTAGCCAATTTCCAAAGACTTGTGGGAGCGTCATAGAACCGTTTTCGCGAAAGCGTTTGTCTCGCGCTCCAATAACCATATCTATGTCTCTTTCTAGGATTGGAGCTATAATATTATCTAATTGTTCTGGGTAATCACTGTAATCGCCATCTAGAAAAACGATTATATCAGGATGTTGCTCTTGTGAAGCTATGTAGTGCATCCCTTTAAGGCAGGCATTGCCATATCCCATATTAGACTCTATAAGAACGGTAGCGCCGCCGTTTGCAGCGACTTCTTCTGTTTGGTCTGTAGAGGCATTGCTCACGACAATCACCTCTTGTACGTGACTTGGGATATCCTTAATGACGTGACCTATAGAATCCTGTTCATTGTAGGCAGGGATGATAACTTTAATGATTGGTTGCATAAAAGCGATACGATTCTAGTAAAGGGATACCTCGGGGTTATCTCTTTTAAAACTTCTTATATCCGTCCACGTGCCTTTATGGTTATCATTCACGTATTTCTCAACTTTCTGAAGTTTGCGTCCTTGGTATACTAGGCTAAAACCGTTTTTTTGATTGTTTTGGTATTGGATTTTTTGTTTGGTATTGGTTGCAAGGTCGTAAAAAATCCACCAATTCTCTGCAATTCCTTGATTGTAATGTCCTTCTTTTACAACTTTTCCTTCTTTATTGTAAAACTGCCAATATCCAGACTTGTTGTTGTTTTCATAATGCCCCTCTGAAGCTACTTTGCCATTACTGTGGTAATAATACCAGTAATTTACTTTAACATCATTTTGTATCCATCCTTCGGCTTGCAGGCTGCCTTGGCCATCGTATTGTTTGGAGTACATTTTATCTGCAGAAGGTGTGCTCCAAGAGACAAAAAGTAAAAGTAATACTGTTAGTTTAGCGTACATAGCGTTCTTAGACGTACAAAGCCCCATACACTAACATAAATAGTGTGTTAATTTTTGAGAAGCCTTATTTTTACAAAAACAGTCGTATGCAATTAAGTTATTGGGAACAAAAATCTTGGTTTACAGATGTAGATTTTACCATTGTAGGTAGCGGTATTGTTGGATTGAATTGTGGATTACGCTTACGCGAAAAGTTCCCAAATGCAAATATCCTTATTCTTGAGCGCGGTATATTACCACAAGGCGCGAGTACAAAAAATGCAGGTTTTGCTTGTTTTGGGAGTGCTTCTGAACTATTAGATGATCTTAAAACACATTCTGAAGCCGAAGTGCTTGGTCTAGTGCAACAACGTATTGAAGGTTTAGCACAATTGCGAGAAACACTGGGGGATGTCCAATTGGAATATAAACAGTGGGGCGGCTATGAACTTTTTACAAAAGAAGACAGAGAGCTATATCAAAACTGTTTGGAGCAACTGCCTTATTTGAATGATTTGTTAAGACCTTTATTTAAGCAAGATGTATATCGCATAGCCTCTAACGACTTGGGATTTAACAAGATTCAACAACAGCTTATATTCAATCAGTTTGAGGGGCAAATTGATACTGGTAAAATGGTAGAAGGTTTGTTGCATAAAGCCTATTCTCTGGGCATCAAAGTCCTTAATAATTGCAAAGTAACAGGCTTTGAAAGCAGAGCAGATGGCGTACTCGTTGCTATGAATGATTTTACATTTAGAACGCGCAACCTATGTATTGCTACTAATGGATTTGCGAGCCAATTGGATATTCCTATGGTACAACCGGCGCGAGCTCAAGTGCTCATTACCAAACCCATCAAGAACCTTAAGGTAAAAGGCACTTTTCATCTGGACAAAGGCTATTATTATTTTAGAAACATTGATAATAGAATCCTGCTGGGCGGTGGCCGAAACCTAGATTTCAAAGGCGAGGAGACAAGCCGTATGGAAGAAACAGCGCTCATTCAGAACGAATTAGAACGTCTTCTAAAAGATGTTATTTTGCCCAACACCCCTTTTGAAATTGACCTGCGCTGGAGCGGTATTATGGGAGTGGGGAGTCAGAAGAAACCGGTAGTACAGCAACTGGACTCTAATGTATATTGCGGCGTTCGCCTTGGTGGAATGGGAGTAGCTATAGGAAGTACAGTGGGCAGAGCACTTGCTGATTTGATTGGAGATTGAAGATTTAGGGATAAAAAGGTGGTTGAGTGATTTTGCTTTTGTAAAAAGTGAAATTGTATCGAAACAGCCGCTTGGAAAGATTAACGATTGTTGATTGGAGATTGGAGATTGAAGATTAACGAATCTTTGAGTATCGAGTGATGAAGGTTTTGATTAACGATTGGAGATTGGAGATTTTTGAACCACGAACCACGAGCCACACCAGGATTAAAAGACACCAATAGTGAAACGAGAAGCTAAAAGCGAGCTGTTGATAACCAGTAGTCAAATAATGAATAAAAAAGAACTAAAAATAAAATTACTCAATGCCTGTAAAAAACAATTGGCTTCACGAAGAGAAGCTGTAGATACTATTCTCGCTAATGTTGCCCATTCCTTAAAAGAAGAGACCAAGAGTTCTGCGGGAGATAAACACGAGACAGGTAGGGCGATGCTACAATTAGAAAGAGAAAATGCAGGTAAACAACTGGCCCAGATTGAAAAGCTGGAGCTTATTCTAAAAAGGGTTTCAACAACTGTTTCTTCAGGGCCAGTACATTTGGGAAGTGTGATTGTTACCTCTCAATACAACTATTTTATCGCTATACCTGCTGGGGAGATTACAATTAATGGCCAAATGTTTTACGCCATAGGCGCAACCTCTCCCATAGGACAGCGTCTATTGGGTAAGGAAGAAGGGGATGAAGTAGGCTTTCGGGAAAGTATTTTTGCAATTAATTCAATCTACTAACCCTAGGCGAAAAACATTGCCCGCTTCTAGTTGGTCTGGGCTATTAAATAAAATAGGAGCTTCATTATGATGAGCGACAATTAAATAGTGCGAACCTTTAAAATAAGCGTGTTTCACCTTTACTACTATGTTTCCTTCTGGGGAGATTTGCAATTGATGTGGATACAGCAAGAGCGTTTCTGTTTCCTTGGCTTCAGGATAAAACCAAGATTTAGGTAATAGATTCACTTCCCCAAAAAGTGAAGCGATATAATGCGTGGTCGGATTGGTATATAGTTCTTGCGTAGCTTGATGCGCGGTTATTGTACCCTCCTGCATCACCATAGTTTCATCCATATAAGAAAGTGCGTCTGTACTGTCGTGCGTGGCCACAATACAGGTGATGTCTTGTGCTTTGAGATAAGTAAACAACTTGCGTCGCAGGTTATTCTTTCTAAAATTATCGATATGAGAGAAGGGCTCGTCTAGTAGGAGGAGTTCAGGTTCTTTAGCAAGGGTTTGGGCAAGGGCTACACGTTGTTTTTGTCCTCCAGAAAGGGTTTTTACATGAGCTTTTGCAAAAGCGGTCATCTCTACCACTTCCAGTAATTCTTGAGTGCGTGCAGCGCTTTCTTTGGGATATAATCTGGACAAGAATTTCTGTACATTCTCCTCCACCGAAATAAAGGGCATTAAATCAAAATCCTGAGAGAGGTATTTGATAAATGACATTCCTGGAACGAGATTCTCTTTAGGCCCGGTTACTGGAGTTTTATGCCAGTAAATACTGCCTTCATCCCAGTCATACAATCCATAAATAAGCTTGAGAAGGGTAGTTTTACCGCAACCACTTTCTCCTATTAGAGCTAGATGTTTTCCTTTCTCTAGGCTAAAGTCGAGTTGCTTTACCGCAAAGCGTTCTGATATTCTAAATGAAAGGTTTTGTACCACAAGCATATCGCAAAAGTACCTATTGTGTAACAATATTGACTCCTTCACGTCTAATGAATCTATTTAGAAATAGCTTAAAATAAACACGAAAGCTTTTTTGTAATCATCCAACCCTCTATTTTTGTTTAAAACTCAAAAAGCCAATGAGAATATTCTTCCTGATTCTTTTTATTCTTGTATTAATTGCTTTAGATATCTATGCCTTTCAGTCGTTCCGATTTCTGGTAAAAAGGCGGGTAAGTATAATTCTCTATTTTCTAATAACTGCATTTATCATAGGGGGATTGTATTATCAGTTTTCTACTGGTGATAGAAGAAGTTGGTCTGTTACAACACAGTTTTTTATTGTGGCTTTTGTGATTATGCTAGTTGGGAAGCTGGTATTGATAGGAACGATGTTTGGAGAAGATGTATTCCGCTTTTTAGAAGGGCTAGTAAAAAAATGGACCGGCAAAAGCTCAAGTTATGCATTTGCTTCAAGAAGAAAATTTATTAGTCAGCTAGCTTTAGGTCTAGCCGCCATTCCTTTTGCGGGCATATTATATGGCGTTATTAAAGGGCGATACAATTTTAAAGTATTGAACTACACCTTACATTTTGATGATTTGCCAGACGCTTTTGATGGCTATCGTATTACACAAATAAGCGATATTCATAGTGGGAGTTTTGACAATAAGGAAAAAGTGGAATATGCCATTGATTTAATCAATGAGCAGGCGAGTGACGCTATTCTCTTTACAGGAGATATGGTTAACAATGAAGCGTCAGAAATGGAGCCTTGGAAAGATAGTTTTGGCCGTTTGAAGGCTAAGGATGGTAAATACTCTGTTTTAGGAAATCACGATTATGGTGATTATGTGCCTTGGGAAACACCAGAAGCTAAGGCTGCAAACTTAGATCGTCTAAAGGAGATTCAGAGGGAAATGGAGTTTGATCTTATTCTTAATGATACTCGGTTTTTAGAAAGAGGTAATGATCGTATCGCTTTAGTAGGCGTAGAAAATTGGGGCGCCGGCGGATTTAAAAAAGCCGGTGATTTAAATCAAGCAATTGCGCGGGTCAAGACAAATGATTTTAAAATATTAATGAGTCACGACCCATCCCATTGGGAGAATGAAGTTATCCAACATAAAGAGCATTTTCATCTTACCTTGAGTGGGCATACCCACGGGATGCAGTTTGGGATAGAGATACCGGGATGGTTTAAATGGAGCCCTGTAAAATGGCGTTATAAGTATTGGGCAGGCATCTATGAGGAGATGGGGCAATACATTAATGTGAACAGAGGATTTGGATATCTTGCCTTTCCTGGAAGGGTAGGAATATGGCCTGAGATAACTGTTATAGAGTTGAGAAAGGGGCCAAAAACTACATAATGGATAGAATTTGGTATCTTTGAAAGAAGACAATCCCCTATTAGTCTCCGTTAAATAGATAAGCTTATGTCTAAATTTGGTGAATTAATTGATTTAGGAGTACCCGTTCTTTTGGACTTTTATACAGAGTGGAATGAACATTCTGTATCAATGCATCCAGTACTTCGCGATGTTGCAGCTGCTGTAGGTGATAAAGGGAAAGTGATAAAGATTGATGTAGATAAAAACAATGAATTGGCAGATGCTCTGCGCATTAAATCACTTCCAACACTTATTATTTATAAAAATGGCGAAATGAAATGGCGCCAAAGCGGGGAGCAGGATGCAAATACCTTAATAGGGATAATGCAAGAATACGCTTCCTAGTATTCTAATTTTTTAAACGAATATCCTTTTTCTAAGAAATAATCAATAGCTCTCGGGAGGGCATATTGCATGTTTTTGAAGGCTTTTACACTATCGTGAAAAACGATAATATCGCCGCTTTTTGCTTTCCTAATAATATTCTTTAAACATTGTTCTGGCGATGTATTTTTATCCCAATCATAAGCCACGGTACGATACATAATGATATGGTATCCTTGCTTTTGCAATGCTCGGGCTTGTCTTTTTTTAATCCTCCCATAAGGAGGTCTAAACATAGGGTAATTGAGCGATTGAACCCCAACTTGGGTGGCTTTAGACATTTCCAATTCGGCGAGATGAGTGTTTTTTATATAGTCGTCAGTTTCAGTGAGCCAGCCTTTAAGATGATTATACGTGTGATTACCTACACTGTGTCCTGCATCCAATATGGTATTAAAAATGTTAGGATGCCTACGCACATTGTCGCCTATGCAAAAAAAACTAGCTAGTATGGGAGAATTGTCTGGGTTACGCTTTCGCGAAAGCGTATCTAAAACCCATTCTGTTACTTCTACAATGGGGCCATCATCAAAAGTTAAATAGAGCGTCTTCTCCTGTGAAGGACGATCCCAGATATACCCATTAGGGTGCCACCATTTTATAAACGAAGGCACCCTAACTGGCAATGGGATAGGAAATTTCATTTACTCAATATCTTGAGAATCTGCAGGAATAGCAATCCCTTTGATTGGTAGATTTTCTAATTCTTCTTGAGTAGGTAAATCATCTTCCTCATCGTCTAGTAAGAAAGGGAATAGGTTTACATAATTATTAAACTCTGCTGCCTTTTCACCCAGCATATCTTCATCTCTATTAATAACCAGTAAGTCTACTAGGGCGCGATATTTTTCAATATTAGTCCAGATTTCTTCCAGATTCTTGTACTGGCGTTCTTCACTAAGTGAATGCAAATAGGTGAGCTGCTCTTGATATTTGGCGGCTAGTTGGTTCCAAATATTCCTCGCTCTATCTGTTTCTCCTATTGTATAATAACCCGAAATATAAGGTTCTACTAATGTGTAGAATTCAAAAGTGTCAATGGGCATTTTTTCCATGGCAATGTCCATTAATTCTTTGGCTTTATCAGGTTGCCCTTCTTGTAATAGCTTTTCTACCACACGAGCGATATTCCCTCTGTAGGTAATGGCATTGGTTCGGGTCTCTCTATCGTGATAAATATCAGGACTACCGCTGTTACCCCAATACCAGTTTTTAATAATAGTATAGGCTTTTTCTGTATCAATACGGCCCATATCATATGGATTTTCTGGATCTACAGGAGTCTTAATAGGAACTAGTCTAAAACAAACCCCATCTAGCTGTAGATAATTTTTCATCCATAAATAATCATCATCGCCATAGCTGCCTCCCGTAAAGTATATAGGACGTTCCCAATTATTATTAGCAACGATATCCATCATCAGGATTCTGTTTTTATAGAGGATGTCACCATTAAGAGAAAGCGTTATTTCATCTACTATTTCATCTGCGTCTTTAGCTGGTACGGTCCCATTGGCAATCACGTGGTCTTTTTTGACTGGGATTACAATATTTTTACTCGGGAAAGTGGCTGCTTTTTCGCCACTGCGCAACGGCTCTTTAGTGCGAGGGTCATCACTAGCTATCCAATCCATCCATAGGTCTAAAGGCATCGTATCTCGCACCGGTTTATAGAAGGCAAAGTCTCTTGTGCCATATCTATATTTTTCGTGGGACAATTGACTGGGAACGGGGTCACTCTTATATGCCTTACGTTTCATCTGGTCCATATACCAATCCGTATTGATAAGGCTGGTATTTACCACACGCACATCAGTACGATAACCTTCAATTTCTTGCAGGTACCATAGGGCAAAAGTATCATTATCGCCTATAGTAAATAGGATGGCGTTCTCGTCTACAGAGTCCAGATATTTTCGTGCCATCGCGAGTGCTGTCTTACGTCCTGAACGGTCGTGGTCGTCCCAATTTTCTTTGGCTAATAATACAGGGCTTGCAAAGAGGCATATTACAAATGCAACAGGTACGGCTACTTTAGGTTTAATAAAGTCTTTTAATATATCAAACAAAGCTAAGGCTCCAAAACCTATCCACATCGCAAAGACGTAAAAAGAACCTACTAAGGCATAGTCACGCTCTCTAGGCTCAAAAGGGCGCTCGTTGAGGTATACTTTAAGTGCTAAACCTGTGAATAAGAAGAATACCATTAAAACGGTAAATCGCTTCCAGTCTTTAGTAGCGTGAAAGAGTATCCCTAGTAATCCTAGCAGTAGCGGTAGGAAATAGTATTTATTTCTAGATTTATTATGTTCTACGTCAGAAGGTAGATTGTCTTGAGAGCCTAAAAACAGACTATCTATAAAATCGATACCGCTTATCCAATTGCCATTAAAGTCATCGCCTTCTCCTTGGATATCGTTCTGGCGTCCTGTAAAATTCCACATAAAATAACGCCAATACATATACCCAAACTGGAAACTAAACATAAAGCCTAGATTATCAGAAAAAGAAGGTTTGTCTATATCTAGATATTGACCTACTGGACTTTTTAGGAAGGCATTATAGCCATCATAATCTACTTTTCCAGCGCGATAATCTATTCTAAACTGAGTAACTACATCCTGTAGATATTCCATCTCTTCCTGACTGATATTAGGGTCATATTTAATCCCAAAATCCAAAGGCCCAGTATACTGCATATAGTTTGCGTTGTGTTCTGGGCTCCACATACGGGGTAGTATAGATTTATGGGCATCATCAAGGTTTTGAGTTGCGTTGCGCCATTGATTTACGATAATGTATTTTCCTAGTTTTTCGTCTTTTTCGTATTTCTTTTTGGCGTCTAGGTACGGTCTGTCTGGGTCTAAACCGGCATAGTCTGCAGTAAATTGCGGGCCATAAAAGAGCTTAGTTTCGGGATATTGCTCACGATTGTAATAGGCGAGTAACTCACGAGCATTGTTAGGATTATTTTCGTTAATAGTGGTCCCTGCATTAGCACGTATAGGAAGCATCATCCAACTAGAAAATCCAATAAAAATAAACATCACACAAAGAATGATGGTGTTTAGGGTAGGGAGATTACGCTTTCGCGAAATCGAGAATCCAAAGTAAAACGCAACCACTAATAACAAGCCGGCAATAATGGTCCCGCTATTAAATGGTAGTCCCATAGTATTTACAAAAAATACTTCTAGATAACCAAAGAAGGATAGCGTATATGGAAGTAATAATTTAAAAATAAACATAAGTACGGCTACAACGATCACGAGTGCAATGGCAAAGTTTTTTATAGTGATTTCCTTGGTATTCTTAAAATAATACAGGAGTCCTATGGCTGGAATGGTAAGTAATCCCATAAAGTGAATCCCGAAAGATAAACCTACGATAAAAGCAATGAGAATAAGCCACCTGTTGCCTCTGGGGGCGTGCATGTCGCGCTCCCATAACAGTCCTAAATAAAATAAAACAGCTAGTACAACAGCCGCCGGGGCGTATACTTCTGCCTCTACGGCATTGAACCAAAAACTGTCTGTAAACGTAAAGGTTAATGCACCTATAGCTGCACTGGCGAGTATGGCCAGTTGTTTGCTTTTAGTAATTGTCTCCTTATTTTCATGAAATACACGACGCATTAATAGGGTTAGTGACCAGAACATAAACAGTATGGTAAAGGCACTGGTCAGGCACGAAAGATAGTTTACAGCTAGAGCAATATAACTACTATCTGGCGCAAATATGGAGACAAAAGCCCCAAGAATTTGGTAGAGCGGTGCTCCTGGTGGATGCCCTATTTCTAGTTTTGATGAGGTGCTTATATATTCTCCCGCATCCCAAAAACTAGCGGTAGGCTCTACGGTGAGCGAGTATGTGATTAGAGCTATGGCAAAGACGAGCCAGCCTAGTATCTTGTTATACTTCTGGAAATTGAAGTCGGTCATGAAATGATGTTTTGCAAAGAGACGAAGGTAAGCATATCGAGCGATTTTGGCGTTAAATTTTTCCAAACGTCTTGATGAGGTATTTGAAAGTGAGAAAATTCTTATATCATTTTGCTTAAAAAAGTTTGTGCAAGAAAAACTTTGGTTTAAATTTGCATCCGCTAAGTAAGCACTGGCCCATGGTGTAACTGGCAACACGTCGGTTTTTGGTACCGAAGAGTCTAGGTTCGAGCCCTAGTGGGCCAACATTTTAGTATAAAGTCTCAATTTTTTAAGTTGGGACTTTTTTTATGGAGTGAACTCTGGGGTGCTTACTAAGGCGAGAAGTTTATCCTGAGGGCATTCGAGAGGAGTAATAGTGGGCCAAGAGAAAATCCTAATTTTGGAAAAGGCTGGGATTTTTTTTATACATTAAAGGTTTAAAAAACTTATTTAATTCAAAAAGTTCTCAATCCTTTCCTAAGATTACTTAACTTTTACTACTGTAGAAATATTATATCTAATGACAAGACTAATCATAATTACGATATCTCTTTTTTTAGGAGTAAGTACGATGTGCAATTCACAAAACAAAAAGGTAACATTAAAGCTTAAGGATGGTACATTTTTGCACGGATATGGAAAATTGAACAGGGTCAATGAAATAATTTTTAGAAAATCTTTAGACCAAAACGCTATAACATATGATTTCTCGAATGTGGAGTATTTTCAAGTAAATCATTCTGATTATTATGAAAAGTTTGTTCAATTACCTGTAAAAGGCAGAAAGAGCACGTTGGTGGTAAAAGAGAGAATAAAAGGAAGACTTTCTCTATATACCACCTCAGAAAGTGGGTGGGTCAATGTTTCGGGTGGCGGGACCTATTTGCAAAGTAATGATAACTATTATCTTAAATTAAAAAATAACGATACTTTAATTGATATGAAAAAGGATGTGCTTTTTTCTCGAAAATTTAAAGACAAAGCAGCTGAGTTTTTTAAAGAATGTCCAATACTTGCCTACCGAATTAAGAATGGTAAAAAAGGATATAAAAAAGCTAATATTATGAATATTGTTGAGTATTACAATTTTAAGTGTCCTTAGGTTTTTTTTCTAGAGGTATTACTTTTCAAGGCTGTATTACAATATAAAAGGCAAAAACCTTTTAGTTTTTAATTTATACACCCCATATTCTTTAAATACAATGGCAAGTCGCTGCTCTTCATAAGATGATTTAAAGTAAAATAGGACGAGCAGTAATACGACGACTCCCAATTTATATCCTGATTCACAATAGAGACTGAGTCCTAATAGCCCTAGTAATATCCCACCATAAATAGGATGTCTTACTAGTCCAAAAACCCCAGAAGTAATTAAGGCACTGCCTTCTTTTGGGCTAGGAAATGGAGAGAGTTTAGTGTTGAGTTGCAGTACGGCGAGGATACAAAAAAGCACACCCACAACCCCGATGGGGATGCTGGCATACTGTATCCACTTAGGCAAGCTCAATTGCAGCGCCTCTATTTCTAAAAGAAAAGCACCAAAAAGCACAAATTGCACGATCACATAACTATAATCCTGAGCTTGTAATCGCACTTATATCTTAAAGGTAATTACAGGTCTTTTGGCGTGATGCACCAGGCCTTTACTCGTAGAGCTATTAAAAAATTGCGCAAGTCCTTTACGACCGTGTGTTCCGATGCCTATGAGGCCAGAATTTACCATTTCGGCAAAATGAAGAATCCCGCTTTCTATAGAAACATCATTATAAATGTTTAAGGTATAATCCTCCAGCATTTCCTTTTCTTCGTCCATAAATTGCTTCATTACGGCTTCTACCTCGTGAGTGGTCCTAAAATCGCCCGGCGTATTTACGTACAAGGTGTGTAGCGTGACGTTGTTTGCTTTCGCGAAAGCAATAGCTTGTTTAAACGCATTATGATTTTCGGCCTTAAAATCTAAGGCGTAAACAAAATTGTTAACGGCAAAATCTGTGTGTCGTTTTTTTATGGCCATTACAGGGATGCCAGAGTTGCGCACTACCTTCTCGGTATTAGAGCCTATAAAAATTTCTTGTAGTCCGCTGGCGCCGTGAGAACCCATTACGATAAGATCTGCATTGTATTTCTCTGCATAATCCATAATTCCCTCAAAAGCACCGTCAAATTCGGCAGTCTCGTGCACGCTAATGCCTTTTAGGAAATCTGCATTCATCATGTTTTCAAATTTCTGATGCGCCAGTTTCATAAAAAAAAGAGCTTCAGGCAAATCGCTTTTTGAACCTCCAGAAGCCCCATCTACAAGCTGCATGGGCAGTTCTAGCATATGCAAGAGGTAGATTTCGCTATCTTGTTTTCGAGCAATGTCTGCCGCTACGCGCAGTGCATTTTCTGCTTGTTCTGAAAAATCTGTTGGAACGAGTATTTTTTGAATCATAACTTGGGGTATTTGTAATTGGTTGTTAATTAATATTCTAAGTAATAAATCTACAAAATAAACATTGAGCAGAGCCCTTTTATAACTGGATAATTTGTATTACATTTGCAGCGTTGAAAGAATAGGAATTAAGAGGGGACAGCAGTCCCCTCTTTTTATAGCCCAGTATGTTCAAAGAAAAAGTACAACAACTTGTGCAAGAAGCACTGGATGAAAATCCAGCATTATTTTTGATTCATCTAGATATTCAGGGAGCCAATGAAATTAGGGTGACCATTGATGGAGATAAAGGAGTAACTGTGCAGGATTGTATCGCTGTAAGCCGTAAGGTGGAGCATAACTTAGATCGTGAAGAAGAGGATTTTTCGCTAGAGGTAATGTCTGTAGGAGCAACAACTCCATTAGAATTACCAAGGCAGTACAAGAAAAATCTTGGAAGAACCCTTGAGGTCAAGACTGCGGCGGGAGAAACTATAGAGGGCCTTCTGGAAACAGCAACAGATAAGGAAGTGACACTTGCCTGGAAAGCAAGAGAACCCAAGCCTGTTGGAAAAGGAAAAGTAACTGTTCAAAAAACAGCAAGGCTTCCTTTTGAAGAAATATTGAAAGCAAAAGTGGTGATTAAATTTTAACAATAAGTTGATATGGAAAATTTAGCGTTAATCGATTCTTTTTCAGAATTCAAGGACGATAAATTAATTGATCGTGTAACCCTAATGGCTATCTTAGAAGAGGTCTTTAGAAGTACGCTTAAACGAAAGTTTGGTAGTGATGATAACTTTGATATTATCATTAACCCAGATAAAGGGGATTTAGAAATCTGGAGAAACCGTGTGGTGGTTGCAGATGGAGAAGTGGAGGATGATAATGCCGAAATCTCACTAACAGATGCTCAAAAAATTGAAGAAGATTTTGAAGTAGGAGAAGACGTGTCAGAAGAAGTAAAGCTTATTGATTTAGGTCGTCGTTCGGTATTAGCACTGCGTCAGAACCTAATTAGTAAGATTCATGAGCACGATAATACAAATATCTACAAGCAATTTAAGGAGCTTGAAGGCGAGTTGTATACAGCAGAGGTGCATCATATTAGACATAGAGCAATAATTCTTTTGGATGATGAAGGCAATGAAGTTATCTTGCCTAAAGATAGGCAGATACCTTCTGACTTCTTTAGAAAGGGAGAAAATGTACGCGGAATTATAGAAAGTGTAGAGCTTAAAGGTAATAAGCCTGCAATCATTATGTCTAGAACAGCTCCATTATTCTTGGAGAAGTTGTTTGAGTCAGAAATTCCAGAAGTTTTTGATGGATTAATATCGATTAAAAAAGTAGTTCGTATTCCTGGTGAGAAGGCAAAAGTAGCCGTAGATTCTTATGATGATCGAATTGACCCCGTAGGAGCCTGTGTAGGGATGAAAGGGTCCCGTATTCACGGTATTGTTCGTGAATTAGGAAATGAAAATATAGATGTTATCAATTATACCAATAACGTCAATCTTTTTGTAACAAGAGCATTGAGCCCAGCTAGAATAACAAGTCTAAAGCTTGATGAGGAGAATAAAACTGCTCAAGTATACCTAAAGCCAGAAGAAGTAAGTAAGGCAATTGGTAGAGGCGGGCATAATATACGCCTTGCGGGTCAACTTACGGGTTATGAAATAGATGTATATAGAGAAGGTGTAGAAGAAGATGTAGAACTTACTGAATTCTCAGATGAAATCGAAGGATGGATTATTGAAGAATTTGCAAAAATAGGATTAGATACGGCAAGGAGTATCTTAGAGCAGGATGTAGATGATCTTGTAAGACGTACAGATTTAGAAGAAGAAACAGTTCTAGATGTGACACGTATCCTCAAAGAAGAATTTGAAGATTAATAGCTTTTACAATAGTTTAGTAAAAGAAAGAATAAATTAAAAGCAGTTTATGGCAGGAGTAATGCGTTTAAACAAAGTGTTAAGGGAGCTAAACATCTCTCTAGATCGAGCCGTAGAGTATTTGGACTCTAAAGGTATTGAGATAGAGGCACGTCCTACAACCAAGATTTCTTCTGAGATTTATGGTGTGCTATCAGATGAGTTTCAGACAGACGCTAGCAAAAAAGTGGCTTCGAAGGAGGTGGCAGAAGAAAAGCAGAAAGAAAAAGAAGCTTTACGTGCCGCTAGAGAGGAAGAACACGAGATTAAGGCAACCGCTCCCCCTGTGCAAGAAGTTGTAAAAGCAAAGGCAAGCCTTTCTGGCCCAAAACAAGTTGGTAAGATTGATCTCAATCAAAAAGAAAAAGCACCTAAGCCTAAAAAAGAAGAAGCCAATAAAGAGGAAACTAAGAAAGAAGAAGTTAAGAAAGAAGAAGCTCCAGTAGTAGAGGTTAAGAAAGAGGAGGCTCCAAAAGCTCCAGTAGAAAAAGCTAAGAAGGCGAAGCCCGCTTCCGCGAAAGCAAAAAAAGAAGAGGCTAAGAAAGAAGAAGCTTCAGAAAAGCCTGCTGCTGTTAAAAAAGAAAAGCCAGAAACTCCTGCAGAGCCAGAAGCCAAGGTTATTAAAACCGACTATAAAAAATTAGATGGTCCTAACTTTACAGGTCAAAAAATTGACTTGTCCCAGTTCAAAAAGCCAGAGAGAAAGAAAAAGGATACCGCGAGCGAGGATGCCAAGAAGAAACGCCGAAAAAGGATTACTAAGCCTGGAGGAAATACAGGAGGTGGTAATAACCGAAATAACCAGAGAGGTAAAGGAGGAGGTCGTCGTCCTCAAGTAGTGAAGGCAGAGCCTACAGAAGAAGAAGTACAAAAACAAATTAGAGAAACACTTGAAAAACTTCAAGGGAAATCTAACAAAGGAAAAGGGGCGAAGTATCGTCGTGATAAAAGAGACCAGCACCGTCAGAAGTCTGAAGAAAATCAGGCAGCAGCAGATTTAGAAAGTAAAGTGCTTAAGGCGACAGAGTTTGTTACCGTAAGTGAAGTGGCTACGATGATGGATGTAGGTGTAACAGAAATTATTTCGGCCTGTATGTCTCTAGGGATGATGGTAACGATGAACCAACGATTAGATGCAGAGACATTATCTATCGTTGCAGAAGAGTTTGGCTATACAGTAGAGTTTGTTACTGCAGATATTGAAGAGGCAATTGTTGAGATAGAAGACAATCCAGAAGATTTACTGGAAAGAGCGCCTATTGTTACCGTAATGGGTCACGTAGATCACGGTAAAACTTCCCTATTGGATTACGTTCGTGAAGAGAATGTAATCGCAGGAGAGAGTGGAGGAATCACACAGCACATAGGTGCTTATGGGGTGACTTTAGAGAGTGGTCAGAAGATAGCATTTTTAGATACTCCAGGTCACGAAGCCTTTACCGCGATGCGTGCGCGTGGAGCTCAAGTAACAGATATTGCAGTAATTGTGGTAGCAGCAGATGACAATATTATGCCACAGACTAAGGAAGCAATATCGCATGCGCAAGCAGCAAATGTGCCTATTGTGTTTGCTATTAATAAGGTGGATCTGCCAGCTGCAAATCCAGAAAAAATTAAAGAAGGTCTGTCAGCAATGAATCTTCTTGTTGAAGATTGGGGAGGTAAAATACAATCTCAAGAGATTTCTGCAAAAACAGGGCAAGGAATTCCAGAATTATTAGAAAAAGTATTGCTAGAAGCAGAACTTCTAGAACTTAAGGCAAATCCAGAGCGTAACGCTTCTGGAACTGTGGTAGAGGCATTCTTGGATAAAGGTCGTGGATATGTATCTACTATTCTTGTGCAAACGGGAACATTAGAAGTGGGAGACTACGTACTAGCGGGTACAACCTCTGGAAAGGTCAAGGCTATGCACGATGAGCGTGGAAAAAAAATTAAGAAGGCAGGACCTTCTACACCAATTTCTGTTTTAGGATTAGACGGTGCGCCACAGGCTGGAGATAAATTCCACGTGATGGATGATGAGCGTGAAGCAAAAGATATTGCTTCTAAAAGAACGCAATTACAACGTGAGCAAAATGTACGTACACAACGTCATATCACCCTTGATGAAATTGGACGTCGTATAGCTCTGGGAGACTTTAAAGAATTGAACATTATTCTTAAAGGAGATGTGGATGGTTCTGTAGAAGCGCTTACAGATAGTTTCCAGAAACTATCTACAGAGGAGATTGCAGTAAACATTATACATAAGGGAGTTGGAGCTATTACAGAAAGTGATGTGCTATTAGCTTCTGCATCAGATGCTATAATCATAGGCTTTAATGTTAGGCCAGCAGGTAATGCCAGAGTCGTTGCAGATAAGGAAGAAATTGATATCCGTACGTACTCTATTATATACGATGCAATTAACGATCTTAAGGATGCAATGGAGGGAATGTTGTCTCCAGAAATGCGAGAAGAAATTACAGGTAATGCAGAGATAAGAGAAACCTTTAAGATTTCTAAAGTAGGGACTATTGCGGGTTGTATGGTAACTACCGGTAAGATCTTTAGAAATTCAGGTGTACGAATTATTCGAGAAGGCGTAGTTGTATATACAGGAGAACTTTCTACTTTAAAACGTTTTAAAGACGATGTTAAAGAAGTGGCAAAAGGATACGATTGTGGTATGCAGATTAAGAATTATAACGACATCAAAATAGGTGATGTTATAGAATCCTACCAAGAAGTAGCCGTTAAGAAAACCCTTAAATAATCGCAAGTCCATAGTCGCTAGATTAACTTTTAGGGACTAGATAATAAATATAAAAAAGCCACGCAAAGCGTGGCTTTTTTAATGCCTTGTTCTAAAGGTCAATAGCTAGCAGCTAAACTTTATCCTCTATCCGGTTTGAAAATAAATGCGCTTATAAACTCTTTCTTTATTTTTAATAAAGCACGATCAGCTTCAAGTCTGTTACGATAGTTTCCCACCCATACCTTATAATTAGGGGTTTGATATTCTATAGAAGAAGTCCAGGTTCCCATTTTGTTTCTGTAGTTTTTGAGAATACTGTAGGCAAGCTCTCTTTCGCCAGAATACAACTGAATTTTATAACGATCTGTAAGCTCATTGTCTTTTGTGAGTTGTGTTTTTAATTCCAACAACTCAGTTATTTTTGGATCTTGGCTTACGGTCGATGGTGTGGATTGCGCTTTGGCGAAAGCACAAAAAGCCAGGACCAAAACACTGATTATGAGCGTATTTTTATATGTGAGGTTCTTCATTTTTGAGGTATTTATAACAAAGGTAATCGATAAAACGTGAATCAAAACTAAATTATTATTTAGAACTATTATAAATTAAAAACTAGCCCTTTTGCCACGCTAATAAAATGACTTCTAAGTATTATTTTTGTATTCGATTTTGAGTGCTCGATTAACGCTTTATTAACACTAGTTAGAATGTAATAATCGTGCCAGATTTTGGAAGCTAATTCAATACCCATTATGATACAGGTGAATCACCGCAATTCATTTTCTAGAATTATCACACTATGTGCAGCTATTCTGCTCACATTTTCTACCTCTCTTTTTTCACAAATAGATGCTGCCGCAGGAGATGCAACAGCAGGAGAAGCTTTGTTTAAAGCTAATTGTGGGGCTTGTCACAAGCTGTACAAAAAAATGACTGGTCCAGCTTTGTTTGGAGTGGTTGGGAAATATGAGGAGGATTATGAGTGGTTAGGCAAGTGGATACGCAACTCTCAAGAATTAATTGCGACTGGAGATGCTCGTGCTATTTCAATTTATGAAGAGTACAACGAGACTCAAATGAATGCATTTCCAGGATTAACAGATGGGGATATTAGTAATATCCTTGCCTATACGAATACGGAAAAACCAGCGCCGCCAGCACCTGGACCAGGTGCGGTCACTGCTTCAGGCGGTGGAGTCTCAAATAACATCATCCTTTCGATACTTGGATTAGTATTATTGCTTTTGATAGGTGTATTGTTGTTAGTAAACAATACCCTTAAGAAGTTTGCGCAGGCACAAGGCTTAGAGCTCCCAGCAATGGAGCAGTCTGCACGCAAGCCAATATGGCAAGCTTTTGTAGAGAATCAGTTCTTGGTCTTAGTTAGTGTGATCTTCTTATTGTTAGGAGGTGCTTACTTTGCCTATGGATGGATGTCTCAAGTAGGCGTTGATCAAGGATACGCTCCTGTGCAGCCTATACATTATTCTCACCGTATTCACGCTGGAGAAAATGCTATCGAATGTAAGTATTGTCACTCTAGTGCAAGGGTGAGTAAGCATTCTGGAATTCCTTCTTTAAATATATGCATGAATTGTCATAAATCTATAGGTGAAGTGGCCGGGCCAGAAGCTGGTGAATTATCTAGTGTAACAGAAGATTACAGTAAAGAATTTTACGATAAAGAAATCCAAAAGCTTTACAAAGCTGTTGGATGGGATGAAGCGACGCAATCGTATACTGGAGAGACACAACCAGTAGAGTGGGTTCGTATTCATAACCTTCCAGATTTTGCCTACTTCAATCACTCTCAGCATGTAAGTGTTGCTGGTGTTGAGTGTCAGACCTGTCACGGACCAGTAGAAGAGATGGAAATAATGTATCAACATGCTCCTCTTACAATGGGGTGGTGTATTAACTGCCACCGTGAGACGAACGTGAAGGTAGAAGGTAATCCTTACTATGAGAAAATTCATGAAGAGTTGTCTAAAAAGTATGGTGTAGAGAAACTTACGGCTGCTCAAATGGGAGGTCTTGAGTGCGGTAAGTGTCACTATTAATAAGTAGAATATTCGTTTCGACGATCTAATATAAAGTCACTGAGCTTCGGTAAGGTGCAAATAGTATAAAATCAATTATATGTCATCAAACAAAAAATACTGGAAAAGTGTAGATGATCTTAACGATAATCCGTTAGTTCAGACACTAAGACAGAATGAGTTTGTAGAAGAGATTCCGACAGATGAGTTTTTAGGAGATAAAGCGACTCTTGAAACATCACAAACATCGCGTCGTGACTTCTTAAAGTACGTAGGTTTTTCTACCGCAGCGGCATCACTTGCTGCTTGTGAAGGGCCCGTTGTAAAATCTATTCCTTACGTTGTGCAGCCAGAACGAATAGTTCCTGGAGTTGCGGATTACTATGCGACCACTATTGCAGATGGATTTGATTTTGCTAGTGTATTAGTTAAAACGCGCGAAGGGAGGCCTATTAAGATTGAAAATAATGATCTTGCACATGCAGGTTATGGTGCAAATGCACGTGTGCATGCCTCTGTATTGTCTATGTATGATACAAACAGAGCGCAAGGTCCATCGGCAGGAGGAGCGCAGGTTTCGTGGGAAGCAATAGATAAGGGAGTGATGGCTGCATTGCAGAGTGGTAAGAAAGCAGTGCTTCTTACACAAACATTTGCAAGTCCATCTACAGATAAACTAATTGCTGAGTTTACAGCAAAATATCCTAATGCTTCGCATATCGCTTATGATGCTGTAGGAGAACAATACGCACTAGATGCTTTTGAGCAAAAATTTGGTTTACGTGCATTAGCAGATTACGACTTCACAAAAGCTGAAGTTATTGTGTCTGTAGGAGCAGATATCGTAGGAGATTGGAATGGTGGAGGATATGATTCTTCATACGGAAAATCAAGAGTACCTAAGCACGGTAAAATGTCACGCCACATTCAGTTTGAGGCAAATATGTCTCTGGCAGGTGCCAATGCTGATATGCGTGTGCCGGCAACGCCATCACAACAAAAGGCAGTATTAAAGGCTATAGCTACTGGAAATGCCTCGGGACTTCCTGAAAATTTAAAGGCCGCTGCTGCTGCTGCTCGTAAAGAATTAAATGCGGCAGGTGCAAATGGTGTTCTTGTAACGGGAATACAGGGTGCAGCTGCTCAAGCTATGGTATTAGATTTTAATGCCACTAGTAATGTAATGGATACTGCGGCTCCAAAACTTACACGTTCTGGAGATATTAATAAAGTAAATCAATTGGTGCGTGATATGAACGCTGGTCAAGTTGGTTTATTAATTATGGCGGGTGTAAATCCGGCATATTCATTACCTAATGCAACTCAGTTTAAAACGGGGCTGGAGAAAGTAGGAGTTTCTGTAGCTTGTACTATGAGAGCAGATGAAACTGCAGCTAGTTCGACACATATTGCTCCAACACCGCATTACCTTGAGGCTTGGGGAGACGTGCAGATCAAGCAAGGAGAAGTAAGCATTATTCAACCTACAATTAAGCCGTTGTTTGATACACGTCAGTTTCAAGATAGCTTATTAGCTTGGATGGGTAGCGATCAGAATTATTACAATTATATTAAGGACACAATGGCGGGAGCTGGAGTGACTTCCTTTAATAAAGCGGTTCAAGATGGGGTTGTGATGACTAACGCTTTCGCGAAAGCGGTATCAACCACACAAACTTCGGCTACTTCGCACGCAGGAATGGCTATTGCTGCTCAAAGTGGATTTGAACTTACCTTATATACAAAAACATCAATGGGTGATGGTAACCAGGCAAACAATCCTTGGTTACAAGAAATGCCAGATCCTATTACAAGAGCAACTTGGGATAACTACTTAACGATGTCTGAGGCAGATGCTAAAGAATTAGGATTGTGGTTAGACCGAAGTACGTTCTTTACAGAAGCGCGTAACGATGCAAATGGAGGACTTAATGGCCACCTTGCTAATGTTACCTTGAGTGATGGGACAGTTGTTCCTAATGTCCCAGTAATGGTGCAGCCAGGTCAGGCTAATGGTTCTGTAGGGCTTGCCTTAGGGTATGGGAGAACAACGTCTATCCAGGAAGATATGCAAACAGGGGTAAATGCTTACCCACTTATGCAAAATGGTAGTCTAACCCAAGGTGGGGTGACTATTGAGAAAGTAGCTGGAATGCACGAGTTTGCTGTTATACAATTGCACAATACCTTAATGGGTCGTGGTGATATTGTAAAAGAGACTACACTAGAAATTTTCAACACAAAAGATAAGAAGTACTGGAATGCAGTTCCAGAAGTAACCAAGGCTCATATAGAATATGAAGTGACTTCTCCAGAGGTAGATCTTTGGGATTCATTTGATCGTTCTATAGGACATCACTTTAATCTAGGGATAGACTTAAATGCATGTACGGGTTGTGGGGCTTGTGTAATAGCTTGTCATGCAGAGAACAATGTCCCTGTAGTAGGAAAGTCAGAAGTACGTCGTAGCCGTGATATGCACTGGTTACGTATTGATAGATATTATTCTTCTAATGACACCTTTGCGGGAGACGATCAGAAGAAAGAAGATATGGATGGCCTTTGGGGAGAAAATGGTTCTCTTGGAGGATTTGGAGAAATGGAAGATCCAGCTGCAAATCCACAAGTGGCTTTCCAACCGGTAATGTGTCAGCACTGTAATCACGCTCCTTGTGAGACGGTTTGTCCAGTAGCTGCAACATCACATGGTCGTCAAGGTCAAAATCATATGGCGTATAACCGTTGTGTAGGTACACGTTATTGTGCAAATAACTGTCCATATAAAGTACGTCGTTTTAACTGGTTCCTTTACAATGGTAATGATCAGTTTGATTATCATATGAATAACGACCTAGGACGTATGGTGATTAATCCAGATGTAACAGTACGTTCACGTGGGGTGATGGAAAAATGTTCTATGTGTATACAAATGACACAGAAGACAATTCTTGATGCTAAACGTGACGGAAGAGCAATAAAAGATGGAGAATTTGCTACGGCTTGTAGTAATGCGTGTACTTCTGGTGCACTGGCTTTTGGTGATATTAATGATCACTCAAGTGAGGTTTACAAGCAAAAGCAAGATGATAGAATGTATCACTTATTAGAAAGCGTTGGGACAAAACCTAATGTATTCTATCAGACAAAAGTGAGAAATACAAAAGAAGCATAAAACAACGAATCAAAAGAACTAATTAATATAGGATTATGGCGCATTACGAAGCACCTATACGAAGACCACTAGTTACCGGAGATAAGACCTATCACGATGTAACGATTGATGTTGCTGCTCCAGTTGAGGGGCGAGCAAATAAATCTTGGTGGATCGTTTTTAGTATAGCACTTGCTGCATTTCTATGGGGAATAGGCTGTATTATTTATACCGTTTCTAATGGTATTGGTAGTTGGGGTCTAAACAAAACCGTAGGATGGGCTTGGGATATTACAAACTTTGTATGGTGGGTAGGTATCGGTCACGCCGGTACATTAATCTCGGCAGTACTTTTATTATTCCGTCAGAAATGGCGTATGGCAATTAACCGTTCTGCAGAGGCGATGACTATCTTCTCAGTAGTGCAAGCAGGATTGTTTCCAATTATTCATATGGGACGCCCTTGGCTAGCGTATTGGGTATTACCTATTCCTAACCAGTTTGGATCTTTATGGGTGAACTTTAACTCGCCATTACTTTGGGATGTATTTGCAATATCTACTTATCTATCGGTTTCTTTAGTATTCTGGTGGACAGGATTACTTCCTGATTTTGCGATGATACGTGATCGTGCAGTAAAACCATTCCAGAAAAAAATATACAGCTTACTATCTTTTGGGTGGTCAGGTCGAGCAAAAGACTGGCAGCGTTTTGAAGAAGTGTCATTAGTACTTGCAGGATTAGCAACGCCACTGGTACTTTCTGTGCACACGATTGTATCTTTTGACTTCGCAACTTCTGTTATTCCAGGATGGCACACCACGATTTTCCCTCCTTACTTTGTAGCAGGAGCGATTTTCTCTGGATTTGCGATGGTAAACACACTCCTTATCATTATGCGTAAGGTATCTCATCTAGAAAATTATATTACCGTACAACATATCGAGTTAATGAACATTGTAATTATGATTACGGGTTCTATTGTAGGGGTAGCTTATATTACAGAGCTGTTTATGTCTTGGTATTCTGGAGTAGAATATGAGCAATATGCATTCTTGAACCGTGCGACAGGACCGTATGCGTGGTCATACTGGGCGATGATGACGTGTAATGTATTCTCACCACAGTTTATGTGGATTCCTAAACTGAGAAGAAGTATCATGTTCTCTTTTGTAATATCTATTGTTGTAAACATAGGTATGTGGTTTGAACGTTTTGTAATTATCGTGACTTCATTGCACCGTGATTACCTTCCATCTTCTTGGACAATGTTCTCACCTACTTTTGTAGATATTGGCATCTTTATAGGAACGATTGGATTTTTCTTTGTACTCTTCTTATTGTATGCTAGAACATTTCCAGTCATTGCACAAGCAGAGGTAAAGACGATTATGAAGTCTTCTGGCGAGCGTTATAAGAAACTTAGAGATGCAGGAAAGTCATTAGTGGGAACAGGTGCAGACACTCGTACATCTGGTGGTCCAGTAAAAATTAATCTTGGTAATGGGATTACTGAAGCAACACCGACAAAAGCGGTAAAAGCAGAAGAGTCGAAGGCAACTGGGACTGCAAAAGATCTTTTGGCAACATTAGGAACTTTTGATGCCAAAACCCAGCAGGCAGATGATTTAAAGAAAGTAAGTGGTATTGGTCCTAAAATGGAGGCGACGTTGAACGGAATGGGTATTTTCCAATTTGCTCAAGTAGCTAAGATGGCTAAGAAAGAATACGATTTATTGGATAGTTTAACAGGGTCTTTCCCAGGACGCGCAGAACGTGATGATTGGGCAGGACAGGCAGCAAAACTTAATAACAACTAGTATGGCATCACACGTTATACACGCGATGTACACAGATGACGACGTTCTTATGAACGCTGTTAAAGAGGTGAGAAAAAAACATCTTCATATCAATGAAGTGTATTCTCCTTTTCCTGTGCATGGTTTAGATAAAGCAATGGGTCTGGAAGACACGCGTATTGCAATTGCAGCATTTATGTATGGATGCGTTGGACTTACAGTAGCTATTTTAATGATGAATTTTATTATGATAGCAGATTGGCCACAAGATATAGGAGGGAAGCCTAGTTTTAGTTATTTAGAGAACATGCCGGCATTTGTGCCTATTATGTTTGAACTTACAGTATTCTTTGCAGCTCACCTTATGGTGATCACCTTTTATATGAGAAGTAGATTATGGCCTTTTAAAAAGGCAGAGAATCCAGATGTGAGAACAACAGATGATCACTTTTTAATGGAAATAGATGCTTCAGGACATAACGCTCAGGAACTGGCAGATTTTCTAGTAACTACTGGAGCGACGGAAATTAATCTAGTTGCAAACGAACATTAAGTATTGGCAATGAAGAACATTTATAAAATAGCGGTTTTAGGAATTCTAATGGTAGTGGCTTCTTGTCAAAACGATAAGAAACCTAATTATCAATATATGCCTAATATGTATCAATCGGTGGCGTATGAGGCCTATTCAAAACATGAGATATTTGAGTCAGTAACCGGAGGTTCTGCCTCTATGGAACCGGCTGCAGGATCTGTGTCTAGAGGTTGGATGCCTTATGAGGTAGCAAATAATACTGACGGTTATGCTTTCGCGAAAGCGAATTTAACCAATCCAACCTTAAATACTGAGAGTAGAGCAGCTAAAGGGGAAGAGTTATACAATATCTATTGTGGTATTTGTCACGGTAAAAAAGGAGATGGTCAAGGGACTTTAGTAAAGAGAGAAAAGATTTTAGGTGTACCTGCCTATAATGATGCTGGAAGAGCAATTACTGAAGGGAGTATTTATCATGTAATGTATTATGGAATTAATTCTATGGGATCTTATGCATCTCAGATGACGGAAGATGAAATGTGGATGGTAGATCACTATGTAATGTCATTAAAAGATAAGCTAGATGGTAAAGAAGCACCAGCGTATGATGTTGTTGAAAAAGTGATGGAAGTTGAGATGGTAGATCATCATCCAGAAGTAATGGAGGAAAGACACCATATTTCGGAAGAAACTCACGGAGAAGAACACTAAATAACCAATTAGAAAAGCGATAATTAAAAGATATGTATACACTATCTAAAAATATAAGACTTTCAGCATTCATCTTTATGGCAGTGGGCTTAGTACTATTTGCCGTAGACTATATGAATATGCCAAAAACGACTGCAGATGTAGCCGCTTTAGAAGCTGCTCATGGTGATGGTCACGGCGGGGGTCATAGTGATGATCACGCTACGCCAGCTCCTGCACACGGAGATGACCACACAGCGGCAGCGAGTGGACATAATGATGAGCACGGTGGTGGACACGCGATGTCTAAAGAAGAGCATCTAGAGCATACTTTAGTTGAATATCAGAACAAGCCATGGAGTGCAGTATATATTGCAGCATTCTTTTTCTTTATGATATCATTAGGCTGTTTAGCTTTTTATGCAATACAATATGCAGCTCAAGCAGGTTGGTCACCACTACTATTAAGAGTAATGGAAGGAATCACTGCTTACTTACCTTGGGGCAGTGTGATAATGTTTTTATTACTTGCAGCGGGAATGTTTCATATGAATCATATGTTCCATTGGGCAGATCCAGCATTAATAGAAGAAGGTAATCCACATTATGACAAACTTATAGCTGGAAAATCTGGATACCTTAATGCAACTTGGTTTCTTATAAGAGCGGCAATCTTTATTGCAGGATGGAATTTATATAGAATAGTGGCACTTAAGTATAGCAAGAATCAAGATGAAGCGACAGATAATAGATGGCATAAAAAATCATTTAAAGCTGCAGCAATCTTCTTAGTATTCTTTATTTATACGGAGTCTATAATGTCTTGGGACTGGATAATGTCATTAGACCCGCACTGGTTCAGTACTCTATTTGGTTGGTATGTTTTTGCAGGTATGATGGTTTGTGCGATTACGGTTATTGCAATGGTAACAATGGTACTTAAAGGAGCCGGTTACTTAGAAAGTG
>JALZVV010000178.1 GCA_023299935.1 Dokdonia sp. | reverse complement strand
GAAAAAAGCTATTTAGATATGGAATATTGGGTGTTAGACTACAATCTAGAAAAAGCCCGAGAGCAATTTAAACAAGCTCCTATGATGATGGAGGCTTTTGAGCATTGGTTTGGTCCTTATCCTTTTTATGAAGACAGCTTTAAACTCGTAGAAGCTCCCTACTTAGGAATGGAACATCAAAGTTCTGTTACTTATGGTAATGGCTTTCAAAATGGATATTTGGGTCGTGACCTGTCAGGAACGGGACAAGGCTTAAAATTTGATTTTATCATTATCCACGAAGCAGGCCACGAGTGGTTTGCAAATAACATCACTAATAGCGACGTGGCAGATATGTGGATACACGAGGGATTTACCTGTTATTCAGAAAACTTATATCTTGATTACCATTTTGGCAAAGACGCCTCGGCAGAGTACGTTATTGGTTTACGCAAGAACATTCAAAACGATAGACCGCTTATAGGTACGTACAATATGAATCATCGTGGTAGCGGAGATATGTATTATAAAGGAGCTAATATTCTACACACGCTACGTACTGTGGTCAATGATGATGAATTATGGAGACAAACCCTTCGTGGTTTGAATAAAGACTTTTATCATCAGACAGTTTCTTCAAAACAAGTAGAAGAGTATATACAAGAGAAACTCCAAATCGATTTAAAAGGTTTCTTTGACCAATACTTAAGAGCTACAACAATACCTACTCTTGAGTATCGTCTAGAGAAGAACACCTTGCGCTATCGATTTATAAATGCTGTAGACCATTTTAAACTTCCAGTACGAGTAGAACTTGATGGTGAAGCCATAGAAATTCAAGCCACTACCCAATGGCAAGAAATATCTGTACCTCAGGACAGTATTGAAGTTAGCGTTTCTGATGATTATTATTTTAAGAAAAAGAAATGAAAGTATATTTTCCGCAATGGCAAGGCGCTGGCTTAGGCAAAGGCATAGAAGCTGGGGCTAAAGCCGTTCTCGATTATTTAGAAAATCCTGACTTTAATGAAATTGCACTATCCCATCTTCCTGCCGGAGAAAAAGGTATTCAAGAATATCATATCAATAATTATCCTGCTATTTACGAGCAGCTCTCTCGATTTAAAAATGTTTTGAAGCTAGAGCAGCCAGAAATTATACAAACTATAGGTGGTGATTGCGGTTTAGAAATAGTCCCTGTGTCTTACTTGAATCATAAATACCCTAATTTGGGTGTGATTTGGTTTGATGCGCATGCAGATATTAACAGGCCTTGTGATTCGGCGAGTTGTAACTTTCACGGTATGCCATTGCGCACCTTACTGGGCGAAGGAGAATCAAAGATGAATCCCCTACTTCACAGTTTTATACAAGCCTCGCAGATACATTATGTAGGATTAAGAGACATAGACCAAGCCGAACAAGAGCGACTGGACAAAGACAGTATCTATCACCCTAGAAGGCTAGATATTGAAGATTTAGTAAGTACGCTTTCGCGAAAGCATATCACCCACCTTTACCTCCACTTTGATTTTGATTGCCTAGAGCCTAATGAATATCCAGAAACCTATTATCAAGTGCCAGAAGGGCTAACAATACAAGAATCTGTTGCTACTATACAAGCATTACAAAAGCATTTTAAGGTTGTAGGCAGCAGTGTATTAGAATCCATAACAACACAACGAGAAGAATTAGCACCTATCACTCCCATTATTGATTTACTAATGAAATAAAATTTATGAAATATATACTACTACTAAGCACTCTTGCCCTATTCTTTATGACAGCCTGCCAGCAAGAACAGCTGCAGGAATCACAACAACGACAAAAAAATGAAGTCCTTACTCTAGGCACTATACATTCTGGACATCTAACAGATAGTATTTATAATGTGGCTTATCTAGACCAATTAATTAGAGAGATAAACCCTGATTTTATTCTGGCAGAAATTCCACCTAATCGTATGGACGAAGCCTGGAAAGGCTTTAAACGTGATGATAGCATCTCAGAACCGCGCGTACTTCGTTTTCCTGAGTATGTAGATGTTGTTTTTCCGCTTTCAAAGGAGATGGATTTTGAAATTATCCCAACAGCGGGATGGACTCGTATTATGGCAGATGAGCGTAGTGCAAAATTAAGAGCGATTAGAGATGATGCTTCCAGAGCCAAAGATTGGAATGCCTATGTCGCAGCAAATAGAAAGTCAGATTCCTTGTATAAGGCAACGGGCAAGGTAAATGACCCTCATTTTATTCATACTCAGGAATATGATGATATTCAGGATGTTGCCTTACAAACCTATAATAGACTCTTTAATGAAGAGCTTGCTTTGGGGGGGTGGGAAAATATTAATATCGCTCATTATTGGAATATCGAAAAAGCATTAGAAAAGCATCGTTATCAAGGGAAGCGCTTTCTTATCATCTATGGCGCTGGTCATAAAGGTTGGTTTCTAAGACAGCTGCGCAAGCGAGATGATATCGCTATTCTTGAAATGGAAGCATTTTTAAATGCGATAGAAAATAAATAATGATAAAAAATATTCTTTTTTTATTGGGTGTACTAAGTCTTTCTAGCTGTCTTGAAAGAAATTCTAGTATCACCTATGACAAGGTCATATCTGATGTATGGCTCATAAATGAGAATGGCAGACTTTGGGGAGATGGAACCACTAGTGTTTATATTCTTGGAGATACAATTGCCGCTATAATTCCATATGATGACGTACCATATTCAAAAGTAAAAGAAGAGATCAAGGGCAAAGGAAGATACCTCCTTCCTGGCTTTTGGGATAATCACGTTCACTTTAGAGGGGGTCCAGAGTTAATCGCTCAAAATGAAGCCTTTCTAGAGCAATATATTAAATACGGCATTACGACCGTACGCGATGCAGGTGGTGACCTAAGCCCAGAAGTGCAACAATGGAATGAAGAAATTAAAGCTGGAAAACGCATAGGACCTACCATCTATACCTCAGGACCTAAACTAGATGGCCCCAATGCGCGTTGGGAAGGCTCAATTCCTGTAGCAAGTAGTGAAGATATCCCCTTAGCCTTAGACTCTTTACAAGCATTAGGTGTTGATTATGTGAAATTGTATGACAGTACGCTTTCGCGAAAGCATTATCTAGACATCATAACTGCAGCTCAAGAAAGAGAGATGATTAGCTCGGGACATATGCCGTTTACGGTAGAATTACAAGAAGCAGTAGATGCTGGATTGGATAATGTAGAACATCTGTATTATATCTTAAAAGGTTGTTCTTCTAGAGAAAAAGAAATCACTCAAGACATCATTGAAGGTAGATTAGGCTTTTGGGGAAGTATGGCACAGCTTATCGAAAGCTATGACGAGTACACGGCGCAAACCGCTTTTAAAAGACTAAAAGAGAACCATGTTTTTGTTACCCCTACGCTACATATAGGTCATGTATTGAGTTATCTAGATGAGGTAAACCATTCTGAAGACCCTTATCTGTCTCACCTTTCTGATACGTTTATCAAAACCTATGAAGGACGAAACAAAAGCGCCTTAAACGCATCTGATGAGGCAAAACAAAATAGAAAAGACCTACAGGTATTCTTTATCACACTCGCAGGAAAATTGCATAACGCAGGTGTTGGTTTACTGGCAGGTTCTGATTGTGGTGCTTATAACTCTTATGTTTATCCTGGTCCCTCTTTGCATAAAGAATTAGAGCAAATGGTAGAGGCTGGATTGAGCGAACAAGAAGCCTTAAACACTTCATTTCATAATGGACCAAAATTTCTAAAGAAAGACGGTTATGGAATAAAAGTGGGCGCAAAAGCAGATCTTGTATTACTCAACAAGAATCCG
>JALZVV010000177.1 GCA_023299935.1 Dokdonia sp. | reverse complement strand
AGCATAAAACTAAAAAAAGCCTTTACAAAATGAATGTAAAGGCTTCTGTGTTTTATAAAAAGTTATGCACTACTCTTCTTCGTCGCTCGCCGTTTCTGAGAAGTCCATCATACCGTTACGCTGTAAGATATTGTACCAGTGTACTACCTTTTTGATATCACTAGCATAGACACGGTCTTCATCATAATCCGGTATTAAGCTAAAGAAATACTCTTCTAACTCATCTTTAGATACTTTATGACTAATGGTTTGTTCTCCACTTTCTTTCTCCTTTATTTTTTCAAAAACCTCTCGAAGTGGCACTTCTGTAGTTGTCGTATAAATGGCAATCTCAGACAGTACACTTACGTTGTGGCGTAATCCTACTGATAGTTTTTTACCGTCTAAAAGAGATTCTGTTAAGAATCCTCCTCTGGTTTGAGCTTTAAGCGAATAAATACCCGGTTTCCCTGAAATTGCTATTACTTTATCTAACATTCTTTATTTTTTAATCAGTGCGCAAATATCTACTGCTCTTTTTACTTTTCAAAATAAATTAGTCTTCTTCTAACTAACTTTCACAAACTTTAACTTATCGTTTCTTAGACATCGCAGGAAAACGCATTCTATAGTCTGCACTGCATTTTCCTTTAGAGATATTACTGAGTTTCCCTTTTATTAGTCGTTTTTTTAGACTGGAAAGTTTATCAGTAAAAAGTACTCCTTCTATATGATCGTACTCGTGCTGTATCACACGAGCAATTAGACCTTCAAAAGTTTCTGTATGTTCGTTAAAATTTTCATCCTCATATCGTATCGTAACTTTAGGTTGTCTAAACACGTCTTCATTAATACCAGGAATACTCAAGCAGCCTTCAGAAAAAGCCCATTCATCTCCATCTTCTTCCAGAATCTCTGCATTGATAAAGGTTTTCTTAAAAGAGCCCAGCTCTTTTTGCTCTTCTTCTGTAAAGCCTTCATCTGCAGCAAAAGGGGCCGTATCTACTAAAAACAAGCGTATAGGTAAGCCTATTTGTGGTGCTGCTAACCCTACTCCTTTTGCGCCATACATGGTTTCATACATATTCTCCAGCAGCTCCTTAAACTTAGGATACTCTGGCGTTATGGCCTTGGCTTTTTTCTTTAATACGGGGTCTCCGTAGGCTACAATAGGTAAAATCATAAGCTATTTATTGTACAGGTAATCCTGCAGTATTATGGTTGCACTTATCTGGTCTACAAGTGCTTTGTTTTGTCTTTTTTTCTTTCCAATCCCGCTATCAATCATAGTCTGGAATGCCATTTTTGAGGTAAAGCGTTCATCCTGCCTTATAATTTTCAATGATGGAAAAATCTTTATTACGCTTTCGCGAAAGCGTACTATATCCACCTCCACATCTGATGCCTCTCCACTCATACGCTTAGGCTCTCCAATTACCATAGCCTCTACCTCCTCTTTATCGAGATATGTTTTAAGAAATGACATCAACTCCTTTGTATTTACGGTAGTCAAACCTGAGGCAATAAGCTGTAGCTCATCTGTTACTGCTATGCCCGTGCGCTTTGTACCATAATCTATAGCAATGATGCGTGCCATTTCTCAATTTTGTGCAAAAATAAGCAAATCAGACAGTAAACACTAAAGATTAGCTGTTAGTGGGCTATTAAAATTATACTTTTGCCCTCATAAACGGCCTCAATCCATTGACACCTCAACTCAAAATCCACATTTAACAATTTTACCATCTCGTGTACTACTTTTAATGAGACAGCATTTTACTAAGCTTTATTGAAACTCTATCTTTGCATAAAATGATGTAGAGTACATGCTATTTAGAATTTCAGTACTAGTTGCTATTTGTATTTGCTGTTATAGTTGTAAAACGGAAACCGCTCAATCGGTTTTGCCACAAACCGAGACGCAGGCAACAATTAGACCTCAAACAGAAAACCTCACCTTATCGGATATAAATTTGGTTATCCAAGCAAGTCGACCTATTGATAGCATTTGGGTAGCAGATATTGGTCAAAAAGAAAGTCGTTTCTATCCGTTTAAAGACACCATCAAGGTAGACTTAAATAGAACGCTTAGTGATCTTTACAATGTGTATGTGCATTCAGATTTGCATAGAATTGGAACCCAACTCTGGTTGGATGGAGACAAGGTGATTATTGACCTAATGCTAGAAAATGACAAATTGGAAGTTACAAAGGTTAAGAGTTCAAATTTATATGACGCCTCCCAACATTTTACAAAGAAATACCAGTCTTTAGTCCAAGAGAAAAGTGACAGTGCTACCATAGACAAATTTTTATTTTCTGAAATACGAGAATATATGGACACTCCATTATCCCACGCGATGGTTTTAAATTATCTGGATAGAAATCAAAATAACAGAAAAAAAGTAGATAAGGTCTACCGTCTTATGAGAATGCAGACAGACAGTGTAAAAACGCATTTGATCAATAATACCGATCGAATTACTGCCATACTAGATAATAATGCGGTGCAATTTGGTAACTATGCCTTAGGTGACATCAATGATCAGGCAATGACTATACAACTGGATGCCTCCAAACGTTATTTATTAGACTTTTGGTTTTTACAGTGTGCTCCTTGTTTACGTGACCATAAACGTATTGCCCAAGAATACAGCATCTTTGCAGATAATAATATCGAGCTAATAGGGGTCTCCAGAGATAATAACTATGCAAACTGGAAAAGATACCTAGACAGGACTAAATACCCTTGGTTAAATGTAAGGGAACAAAATCCAGAGCATAGACTTACCTATGATCTGTCTATTTGGGACTATCCTGCATACGCATTGATTGATAGCCAGGGTAGCATAGAACAACGATTTAGAAGTTTTGCTCAGTTTAAACAGTATATAAATAACAAATAAAATTAGAATGACCCAATTACAGAACATTATAGAAGCAGCGTGGGACGATAGGTCTCTATTAACAAATGAAGTTACTATAAATGCCATAAAAGAAGTGGTAGATATGCTTGATCGTGGTACCCTTCGGGTTGCAGAGCCTACAACAGCTGGTTGGCAAGTAAATGAGTGGGTAAAGAAAGCCGTTGTGCTTTATTTCCCAATTCAAAAAATGGAAACCTTAGAAGCGGGTATTTTTGAGTACCACGATAAAATTCCATTAAAGAGAGATTATAAAAACCGTGGTATTCGTGTTGTGCCTAATGCTGTTGCAAGACACGGAGCTTATATCTCTAGTGGGACCATTTTAATGCCAAGTTATGTGAATATAGGAGCTTATGTAGATGAAGGTACTATGGTAGATACTTGGGCGACAGTAGGTAGCTGTGCTCAGATTGGTAAAAACGTTCACCTTAGTGGTGGAGTTGGAATAGGTGGTGTGTTAGAACCATTACAAGCTTCTCCAGTAATTATAGAAGATGGAGCTTTTATAGGGAGTCGTTGCATCGTTGTAGAAGGAGTGCATGTCGAGAAAGAAGCGGTATTAGGAGCAAATGTTGTACTTACTATGAGTACAAAAATCATAGATGTTACTGGCGATGAGCCTTTAGAAATGAAGGGACGAGTTCCCGAGCGCTCTGTTGTTATACCAGGAAGTTACACCAAGAAATTTGCTGCTGGAGAATATAATGTGCCTTGTGCATTAATTATTGGAAAACGTAAAGAAAGTACCAATAAAAAAACGTCTCTTAATGATGCCTTAAGAGAATACAATGTAGCCGTTTAAAATATCTTTTGAAAGTTTTAATTATACAGCAAAAAATGATAGGCGACGTTTTAACGTCGTCTATTTTATGTCAAGCAATCAAGGAGCGATTTGCTGAAAGCGAGACGCATTACCTCGTTAATGCGCATACTACTGCCGTATTAGAAAACAATCTGTATATCGATAAGCAAATCGTGTTTTCGCCAGAAATGGAAGAAAGCGCTTCTTTGCGAGGAGGGTTAAAAACAGCCTTAAAAAATGAAAAGTACGATGTCGTTATAGACGTATATTCTAAACTGGGAAGCGCAGCACTAACTAAAACTACTGGCGCCCGCATACGTGCAGGTTATAGGAAATGGTATACAAAATGGGCCTACACACACACTTTTAGTTATAATAAAACTCCCAAAACAATTGCAGGACTTGCTATTGAAAATAGAATGTTATTATTAGAACCGTTCCAAAGTGATTTTCCAGAATATATAAAGCCTAAAATTTATCTTACAAGTACAGAACAATCCAAGGCTAAAGGCATATTAACACAGCATGGAATTAATGGGAAAAAGCCACTAATAATGATTGCTTTATTGGGGAGTAGTAAAGAAAAAACCTACCCCTTAGAATATATGGCAGTAATTCTGGACTTTCTGGTAGCTACACATTCCTGCCAACTTCTGCTCAATTACATTCCAAAGCAACAAGAGCAGGTAGATAGCCTACTTTCCTTAGTAAATCAGGAAACAAAAGCGTTTATCTTTGATGCTATATATGGTAAAAGCCTTAGAGATTTTTTTGCCTTAACAAGTCAATGCAATATGATAGTTGGTAATGAGGGCGGAGCTATCAATATGGCGAAGGCAATGGGTATTCCTAGTTTCTCAATTTTTTCTCCCTGGATTAGCCGCGAAGCGTGGGGATTATTTGAGAATGAAAAAAATGTTTCTTTTCATCTAAAAGATATACATCCAGAGGTTTATGAAGATAATAAACTCAAGGCTATTCGAAAAAAAGTACCTGATTTTTACAAATTAATGGACCCAGAAAAAATAAAAGTCCATTTAAATAGTTTTCTAGAAACTAACCTAAAATAATCCTTTAAAGATTGTCTCCTTTTTTGATACCATAATAGGTATAAGCATACGCTTTTTTTCGAGTGTTTCTTCTAATAGCTGCATTTTTTTGAAGCGTCTCCTCAGTTTTATAACCACGAGGGTGGTCTAAATGAATACATAAAGCACTATATCTAATCTGCTTAGATTTAAAACCCATATTTATTAAGCGCTCTCCTAACTCTCGATCTTGCCCTCCATATTGCATACGTTCATCAAAACCGTTAACTGCGAGAATATCTTTTTTCCATCCACTTGCATTATGTCCATTCCAACTAGCATTTGTTGGGGTAACGTAATTTAATAAACCCGCTTTTATACCAGTAGCGGTAAGTTTATTATTCTTAAATGATGATTTTAAGCCTCGTTCCTTAAGCCAGCTCACATCAAAACAATTTTGGGACTCTATATCTTCCTTAGTAATCTTCTCAGAAATGTCTAATGGTAATTTAAAGTAACCCCCAGATAAGAAATACCCTGGTGCTCTATGTTTTAAATGCTGTTCTACGAAGTCTTTTTTGGCAATGCAATCTCCATCACTCATCAAAATATAGTCTGCATTGCAAGCAGAAATGGCCTTATTTAATATTCTTGATTTTTGGAAACCATTATCTTCCTGCCATACATGGTGAATCGCTATGGGAAAATCTTTAGCAAGTTCTTCTATACATTGTTTTGTTTCCGGTCCTGATCCATCATCTGCAATAACCAGTTCAAAATCTGTTGTAGTTTGTACCGCATAACCCCACAAGGTTTTCCTAAGCCATTCGACAGCATTATAGGTGCTAATAATTACGGATATTGAGGGTGTTTTCGTACGCATAGTAATACAACAAAAATAGTATTTAATTGTTTAAACTTTGTAGCTTTGCTTTTGAATAATGTTTATGAAAAAACTAACCGCTATTATCCCTACGGGTAATGAAGAACATAATATAAGAGAAGTTCTTGAGTCTGTAGATTTTGCAGATGAAATTATGGTGGTTGATTCTTTTAGTACTGACAATACCGTTACTATAGCAAAAGAATACACAAATTTTATTCTGCAAAGAGAATATAAATACTCTGCCTCACAAAAAAATTGGGCAATTCCGCAAGCAACACACGATTGGATATTACTTGTAGATGCAGATGAACGTGTTACCCCTGAACTCAGAGAAGAAATACAGAACTTACTAAAAGATCCTCCTACTGATATTGTTGCCTACTGGATTTACAGGATGAATCATTTTATGGGTAAGCGCGTCAAGTATAGTGGTTGGCAAAACGACAAGGTAATTCGATTATTTAGAAAAGATTCCTGCCAGTATGAAGATAAAATGGTTCACGCCGAAATAGTAGCACAAGGAAATGTTGGTTTTCTAAAAAACAAATTTTATCACGATACTTTTATCTCTTTAGATCATCATATCAATAAACTTAATCGCTATGCAGCTTGGCAAGCGAGAGATTATGATAAAAAGGTAAATCGCTTAAACCCTTTTCATTTAGTTGTTAAGCCGTTATGGGGATTTTTCAAACATTACATTATCCAGATGGGGTTTAGAGATGGTATTATTGGCCTAGTAATTAGCTATTTACATGCCTACTCAATCTGGATGCGATACGCCAAGCTATGGCTTTACAGACGTGGGCTAAAATAAATACTTTTTCTTCCCGATAGATCGGGGCAGGTTTCGCGAAAGCTCAATTATTCACAAAAATTATCCTTATACCACGCTATTTGTAATTCAAGACCTTCTCGAAATGAAGTTTCTGGCGTATAGTTTAAAATGCGTCTAGCCTTGGTAATATTAGCCGCCGTTCTAAGTTGATCACCAGCTCTACTTTTCTTAATCTCAATATGTGTCTTACTACCCAAAAGATCTTCAACAAGACCTATTCCCTCAGCAGTACTATATACCGTATCATTACCTAAATTAATTATCTGACCATTACAAACATCTATATTAACCAGTATACTAGATAGGCCTTTAACAATATCTGCAACATACGTAAAACTCCTTAAATGTTTCTCACTGCCTTTGTAAAGTGGAAAAGGTTTTTCTTTGAGAATAGCATGTATGAGTCGGGTATACAGTTTCTCTGGGCGCTCTCTAGGTCCATAAACGGAGTATAATCTAATAGAACAAGCAGGTATCCTATGCATTCTATTTGCAGCAAGTACAATTTGCTCTGCCGCCAGTTTAGTAACTCCATAATCTGAAGCTGGTTCTGCTCGAACAGATTCATCGCCTTCTGCTTCCAATCCATATACAGATGATGTAGATATGTTCACAAACATTTTTAATCCCTCACCTAAAGTCTGAGACCAATCCAATAAACGTTGCGTTGCAAGAATGTTATTGCGTTCAAACAAATGAAAAGATGTGCTTGCTGCAATGCCAGGTTGAGCCGCAAAATGGTAAATCACCTCAATATCATTAGGAAGAATAGTTGCTAAGTCATCTAATAAATCAGCTTCAATAAACTGAACTCCTTTAGAAACTATAGCCTCTCTGTTTCTCTCTTTTAATGAACGATCATAATATTGGGCAAAATTATCGAGACCCAAAACA
>JALZVV010000176.1 GCA_023299935.1 Dokdonia sp. | reverse complement strand
TTACTTTTCCGAGTCGTTCTCGAGAAAACCATTGTTCGTTTTGAACAGTGCAAATATGAAACAGCTCACAAATTCTATTCGACTTTTAAGTATTTACTTTCGTTTATAATCGCTTACAAACGATTGTAAACGTTTGTAAATACATGTGTTTATCCTGTATACGGCGACTATATATCACTTTACATCAGAAAATTAAGTCTGATCATTACAGCCATATATCTCAATATCGCAATGAAGATTTCTATGCTTATCTATGTAACCCCTACTTCTATACTGAGGAGTAATAATCGATAAAGACAGTCTAGAGTCATTGATTAAAGGCATCATAATATACCTCTTTACGCACCCGCCACTGCTGCTAATGCGATAAGAGAGAAGCAAAACAAGGACTGTGGCAGTAAACCTAGTTTAGGATTGTTTATGGGAATATCAGATTTACAGGGATTAAGCTAAATAATACTTTCTTTAACACTCCTTAGCTATATTATATAAAAACCGTATTTTCAACATTGAACATAATATGTAATTCTAAATTCATTTTTGATTAAATGTCCACCTATAATCCCAAAATTGCACAAGCCCAACTTCAACTCTCTACAACAGATTTGGTGGCCGATATGGATTTTCTAATCAACCTCGGTTTTAGACTAGACAAAATTTTTCCAGCAGACGAGCCTGCAGTAGCCATCCTATCAGGCTATGGGCTGCAGCTTGCTTTAGATCGCAACACAACTAGCACACCGGCCACTATTAATCTGATTACGGAAAATCTAGAACATTTTGAAGTAAAGTCCTATATAGCGCCTGGCGGAACCCGTTTTGAGATCGTAGCGAAAACCAAAACATTGATTACACCAGATACTCAACATAAATTTGAAGTCCGTAAACTCAGTGATCAGGACTCCTGGGTCATTGGTCGAGCAGGCATGCTTTATCGGGATTTAATTCCTGACCGTTTGGGAGGGAGTATTATTGCTTCCCATATCAGAATTCCAGAAGGCGGTCCTGTGCCGGATATGGTGCACTATCACACCATAGGTTTTCAATTGATTTATTGCTACAGCGGTTGGGTAAAACTCGTTTATGAAGATCAAGGGGAACCCTTTATTCTGCGCGCCGGAGACTGTGTAACACAACCACCGGAGATTCGCCATCGCGTACTAGAAGCTTCTGATGGTCTTGAAGTTATTGAGATCGGTGTTCCTGCAGAGCATATCACTACGATTGATCACGAGATGGAGCTACCTACAAAGACTCATAAACCCAATCGTGTTTATCACGGTCAGACCTTTTGTCATCATAAGCTACAAGAAGCTGTATGGCAACCGTGGCGTACCCCTGGTTTTGAGTATCGAGATACAGGAATTTATACTGCTACCGCTGGTGATGCCTCTGTGCACATTGCACGACCACTGGAAACAATTACAGAAGCACAACTAGAACACCATACCGATATACAATTCACATTTGTGTTAAGTGGCCGCACACAATTGATAGTTCAGGGAGAAGACCCAAAACCACTTAAAAAAGGAGATGCCTTTGTCATTCCACCAGAAATGGAATACCGCTTTCGCGAAATATCGGCTGACCTTGAACTCCTTGAAGTAGCCTTGCCCGGACATATAGGGCATAATACAAAATAGGAAAGAATAAAAGAATTTGAGATACTAGACGAATCGTTAAGTCCTAAAAATTGAAAAATGAATACACCAGAACAAACACCAAAAAAATATTGGAAGACCAATCTCAAGTATTTGGTTATTCTTTTGATTATATGGTTTGCAGTATCTTATGGTGCTGGAATTCTTTTTAAAGATATGCTGGATCAATGGTATCTGGGAGGGTTTCCATTGGGCTTTTGGTTTGCGCAGCAAGGATCCATTTATGTCTTTGTTATCCTCATTTTTGTCTATGTACACCTTATGGACAAACTCGACAAAACACACGGCTATGATGAAGCATAGTACATCAATGATAGCTGTAAGCTGTCATAATGAGCCTGTAGAAGTATTTGCAAAAGACAGAAAATATTTTTTATGAAAGCATAAACAATAACATTTTATAAACGTCTTACTCATGAGCGTACAAACTTGGACATACATATTAGTTGGAATTACTTTTAGTATATATATAGGAATCGCAATTTGGTCGCGAGCAGGATCCACTAAGGAGTTTTATGTTGCAGGAGGAGGAGTTTCTCCTTGGGCAAACGGAATGGCTACCGCTGCAGACTGGATGAGTGCCGCTTCCTTTATCTCTATGGCAGGAATCATTTCTTTTGGAGGTAATGATGGCTCCGTGTATCTAATGGGATGGACAGGAGGCTATGTATTACTCGCTTTGTTACTTGCGCCTTACTTAAGAAAATTTGGGAAGTTTACTGTGCCAGATTTTATAGGGGATCGCTATTATTCTAAAACAGCAAGAGTAGTTGCCGTATTATGTGCTTTATTAGTTTCCTTCACCTATGTCGCAGGCCAAATGAGAGGCGTGGGATTAGTATTCTCAAGATTTCTTGAGGTTGATATTAATACCGGTGTAATTATAGGGATGGCGATAGTACTATTTTATGCCGTGCTGGGAGGTATGAAAGGAATTACCTATACCCAGGTGGCGCAGTATTGTGTACTTATATTCGCCTTTATGGTGCCTGCTATATTTATCTCTATACAGATGACAGGTAATCCTATACCACAAATTGGAATGGGGTCAACGGTAGAAGATGGAACGTATTTATTAGATAAACTTAATGGTCTTTCTCAGGATCTTGGATTTGCAGAATATACGAGTGGCTCTAAAACTAGAATAGACGTGTTTATGATTACTCTGGCACTTATGGTGGGTACAGCGGGGCTACCACATGTTATTGTAAGATTTTTTACTGTAAAACGGGTTAAAGATGCACGTAAATCTGCTGGGATAGCGCTGTTGCTTATTGCTATCTTATATACAACCGCTCCTGCGGTGGCTGTGTTTGCTCGTACTAATATGATTACTACAGTTAGTAACCAGCCTTATGCAGAGATGCCTGAGTGGTTTAAAAAATGGGAGAAAACGGGACTTATTTCATTTACAGATAAGAATGGTGACGGGAAGGTACAGTATACGGCTTTCGCGAAAGCGAACGATACCCACCCTGCAAATGAACTTACTGTAGATCGAGACATTATGGTACTCGCTAATCCAGAAATTGCTAATTTACCTGCCTGGGTAATAGCACTTGTTGCTGCTGGAGGACTTGCAGCGGCTTTATCTACAGCCGCAGGATTATTGCTTGTAATATCTGCTTCGGTATCTCACGATCTTGTAAAAAAAACTTTTAAGCCGGGTATTACAGAGAAGCAAGAATTATGGATTGCTCGAGCAGCAGCAACCGTGGCGGTTGTGATTGCAGGGTATTTTGGAATTGATCCTCCAGGTTTTGTAGCGGCGGTTGTAGCACTAGCTTTTGGACTTGCTGCGGCATCTTTTTTCCCTGCTATTGTTCTAGGGATTTTTTATAAAAAAATGAATAAAGAAGGAGCAATCACTGGAATGATTGTAGGTATTGTGTTAATGATATTCTATATGTTGAAGTTCAAATTTGGCGTTTTTGATGGAGGGAAGGAAGCGGTTGCGGCACTACAAAAAGACTGGTGGTTTGGGATATCTCCAGAAGGGTTTGGGAGTATAGCAATGGCTGTAAACTTTATAACTGCTTTGGTTGTTAATCATTTTACCCCAGCACCTCCTGCAGCGGTACAAGCCATCGTAGAAGACATCAGAATTCCTAGTGGTGCCGGAGAAGCTAGTACCCATTAAGAAACATGAGCAATGAGCTTGTCGAGCAAATCTTCTGTTTTATAAGGCTTGACTATGCTATCATTTATTCCTGAGGAAGAGAGTTCATTGATCCCATCAAGGTAATTTGTAGCTGTTAGAGCTAATATGGGAGTATTTTCATTAAATTCTCTTATCGCTTTAGAGGCATCAATGCCATTCATTATAGGCATGTTGATATCCATAAGAATTGCATCAAAACCATTTTTCTTAGCAGCCTCAATTGCCTCTTTACCATTGCTAGCTGTATTGTGGGCTATCCCGTACTGCTCTAATACTTTTTGGGTAACGACTTGATTAATTTTATTATCGTCTACGATAAGGATTTTTTTGTTTTTTAGTTGGTCATATCCAGTAATTTCACTTGGAGAGATTTGCAAATCATTGATTTGTCCATTGCCTAAAGTTAACTCAAAAGAGAAGGTAGATCCTTTACCTAATATGCTCGATAAAGTTAGCTTACTATCTAATACATTTAGGATTTTATTTACAATAGGTAACCCAAGTCCCGTTCCCTGCTCTAGCGTATAAGACTCTATTTGTGTAAATTCTTTAAAAATGTTTTCCTGTTCCTCATCGGGAATTCCCTGTCCTGTATCTGATATATTAAATAATATTGTAGTTTGATTATTAGTCTTTTTTGTAAAAATAGCCTCTAATGCTATTTGTCCATCCTCAGTAAATTTACTGGCATTACTCACTAAATTCATTAAAACTTGTGAGAGTTTTGTTTTATCACCTAAGACTATTTCAGGTATTTCTTGATCCAAAAGAATCTGGAATGTATTATTATTTTTTTTATTAATAAACTCAAATGACTGGCTAATATGTCTTAAAAGCTGATTTAATTTAAATGGCACATTATTTATTTTCTCACCTTCTTTAGAAGAGAATTTATTGAGATTTAGGACGTCATTAACTAAAGCGAGTAGATAATCTGCAGAGAATTTTAACGATTTTAAATCTTCTGCATGATTTTTAAGTTCAGGGTCGTCTAGAAACACTGATGAGAGTCCTATTATCCCATATAATGGAGTACGCAATTCGTGACTAATAGTAGATAAAAATTTTGTGTTACTTCTAGCTAGTTTTTCAGAAATTTCCTTAGCCTGCAGGTATTGGTGGTTTTTAGTCTTTAAATCAACAACAAGCTTATTTCTCTTGTTTCTTGAGTAAAGTAAAGCTCCCAATAATAACAAAAGTATAGTTCCTGAGAACAGCGCAACTTTTAGTAAAACACTGTTTCTCTCTGATTGTTGTAGGACAAGCTCATTTTCTAATTGCGATGCTCGAAGTTCTTGTTTGTACCTATTAAGCTTGAATTTAGATGCAGCAATTTTTTGTTGTTTTATTTTATCTGCTTCATTTCTTTTCATAACTAAAGAATCATAGAGATGTCTTATAGTGTTTACATTTTTATATTGGCCTACATTTTCATAAGCTGACATTAAATTTTGATAATTTCTAACAAGATAATTTTCATCAAATTCATCTATTCCTAACCTTAGAGAATTCTTAATACTAGTAATTGCTTGATTGTATTTCTTTTGTTTAAGATTAATAATTCCTTGTGTATGCAATATAACAGCTATGTATTCTTCTTTCCAATCTTTAAGCCCCTCTTCCTCTAGCATTAGTTCTGCTTTGTCCAGATGAAACTGAGCTTCTTTAAGAAGTTCTGTGCCAGCATATAATTCAGATAAATTATTATGTGTAATAAACAATGCCCTTTTATTTTTATCTATGCCTTCGCATAATGTGAGGGCACTTTTTAAATAGGGCAAGGCTCTTTCAGGGTCACGTTCCAAAAAAGTATTTCCTAAATCTATATATGAACTTAGCATAGCAATCGTGTCGTTAGCCTTTTTGGCACGCACGAGACCTTCATCAAAGAGAGAAAAAGTACTCTCAAAATCATCTAGCTGGATAAATGTATTTCCTAAAATACTTCTTGCTCGGTACTCTTGTCTGAATAAATTGGCCTTTTCTGCACTTTTAATCATAACAGGACCTAATTCTACCACCTTCTCATAGCTTCCTTCATAGAAGTATTGTCTTATTACGTGGGTTAAAGAATCGAGTTCTTCGGGACTATATTCACGTTCCAAAAAAACAGTGTTAAATTCTTGTAAATCATTGGACTGACAATAGATCGTACAGCATGATAGGTGAAACAATATTACACACGATATCCATGAGTGCTTTATCATAAAAAATGATTTGAGGTATTCAAGTTAGTTAAGATCAGTTATTAAGCTTTTTATTAAAAGCTGCCAGAACTAAGATAACACTTTATCGCTAGAACAGCACTTTTAATCGTCGAATAATCATTTTTATCTGTTATTTCAGCGTGTTTATGAACTGAAATAATAAGGGATTACTATTTTCATATTTCTTATTTCCTTCATACCTTTTCCATCTAATTTTTAATAATGAGTAATTATCATATCAAAGGACTTGAAGAATATTATCAGGTGTATCGCAAGTCTGTCGAAAATCCCGAACTCTTCTGGGAAGAAATTGCCGAAGAAAATTTTATCTGGCGTAAGCGCTGGGACACTGTTCTTGAATGGGATTTTGAAAAACCAGAAGTAAAATGGTTTGAAGGCGCTCAACTTAATATAACAGAAAACTGTCTGGATAGACATTTGTATCATCGTGGGGATAAAACGGCCATTCTTTTTGAGCCCAATGACCCTAAAGATCCAGCAGAACATATTACATATAAAGAACTGCATAAACGGGTTTGCAAATTTGCAAACGTACTCAAAGACAAGGGCATTAAACGAGGAGATCGTGTTTGTATTTATGTACCTATGATTCCTGAGCTTATTGTTTCTATGCTCGCCTGTGCTAGGATAGGAGCAGTGCATTCTGTGGTCTTTGCAGGTTTTTCTAGTGCCGCCCTCCGCACGCGTATTAATGACGCAAGTTGCAAGATGGTGATTACAAGCGATGGTTCTTTTCGCGGAAGCAAAACTATAGATCTAAAAGGTATCGTAGATGAGGCTTGTAAGGAAACACCAAGTGTAGACAGTGTTCTTGTTGTAAAACGCATACGCTCAGAAGTGCATATGGAAGATGGTCGCGATCATTGGGTTGCGCCACTTCTCGAAAAAGCATCGATAGACTGCCCAGCAGAAACTATGGAGGCAGAAGATCCATTGTTTATTCTGTATACTTCTGGTTCTACGGGGATGCCTAAAGGGATGCTGCACACGACAGCAGGATATATGATTTATAGTTCCTATACCTTTAAAAATGTATTTCAATATCGTGAAGAAGATGTGTACTGGTGTAGTGCAGATATAGGATGGATTACAGGGCACAGCTATATTGCTTATGGCCCGTTAGCTAATGGAGCAACAAGTGTGCTTTTTGAAGGTGTACCTAACTTTCCAGATTGGGGACGTTTTTGGGAAGTGATTGATAAGCATAAAGTAAACCAATTTTTTACAGCACCTACTGCCATAAGGGCATTGGCAAAAGAAGATTTGTCTCATGTAATGAAACATGATTTGTCTTCCTTAAAAGTATTAGGAACCGTAGGAGAACCTATAAATGAGGAGGCCTGGCATTGGTACAACAATAATATAGGCAAGAAAAATTGCCCGATTGTAGATAGTTACTTTCAAACAGAAAATGGAGGAATTATGCTCAGTCCTATTGCCTATGCCACTCCTACTATTCCTACCTATGCCACCCTCCCAATACCGGGTATACAAACCTGCTTAATGGATGAAGAGGGTAATGAAATAAAGGGTAATCAAGTAAGTGGTAGACTCTGTATTAAATTCCCTTGGCCCAGTATTGCGAGAACGATTTGGGGAGATCATAAACGCTATAAAGACACTTATTTTAGTACTTTTAAAGGAAAGTACTTTACTGGTGATGGTGCGCTAAGAAATGAGACAGGCTACTATAGAATTACAGGACGTGTGGATGACGTGATTATTGTCTCAGGGCATAATCTGGGAACCGCTCCTATTGAAGATGCCATTAATGAACATCCAGATGTTGCAGAAAGTGCAATTGTAGGATTTCCTCACGATATAAAAGGGAATGCCTTATATGGTTATGTTACCCTCAAAGAAGCCGGAAAACAACGCAATCCTGATACCGTACGTAAGGAGATTAATCAGCTTATTACAGAAAATATAGGAGCCATTGCAAAGTTGGAAAAAATACAGTTTACAAATGGTTTGCCTAAAACACGATCTGGTAAAATCATGCGCCGCATTCTTCGCAAGATTGCCACTGGAGAAGGGGATAACTTAGGAGATATTAGCACACTTTTAAACCCTGAAGTAGTGGAAGCAGTAAAGCAAGGAAACCAATTAATGTAGGACTAAAAGAATATAAAATTAAAAATTATGAAATCCTCTTTCTCTGAGATATTAGAATCCCACCCAACCGTATTGATTGACTTTTTTGCCACCTGGTGTGGGCCGTGCAAAACGCTGGGTCCTATCTTAGATCAGGTAAAAGATGATATGGGAGATGATGTAAAAATCATTAAAATAGACGTGGATAAAAATCAACCACTAGCGGCCAAATATCAAGTGCGTGGTGTTCCAACAATGATCCTTTATAAAGAAGGAAAACAGGTTTGGAGACAGTCTGGTGTCGTTCAAAAGTCGGATATTATCAAAACCATAAAATCGGCTTAATATGATACTATTGATTTCTCCAGAACAGACTAGCGATACCGAGATTAAAACCTTGCACAAACTTTTTGAAGCAGGCTTAACCCATTTTCATTTTAGGAAACCTACAGCTAGTTTGGAAGATCATATAGCCTATCTCAATCAAGTAGATTCCCAATATCATAAACATATCATGACGCACAATTTTCATCAAGAATTGTGTGACCTATTTGATTTAAAAGGAATTCATCTCGAAGAAGCAAAGTGGCGGGCTCAAGGAGCCAATTTACAAGGATATGTTTCTGCTTTTGCGAAATCGAGCTTGCGAGATTCACGACCAGAGGGAGAGCAAAGCTTTAAAGCAAAAAAAGCAATCTCATCTTCCTATCATGAACCCGAAGATCTGGCAGCACAAACAGTGCAGTTTGAGTATACGATTCTAAGTCCTGTATTTGCTGCTATTTCTAAAAGCACCATGCAAGGCAGAGGATTTGATGTGGGGCATATTAATAAATTTATTGTGGGAATGGGTGGTATCAATGCCCAGACCATTCCGGCAGCAATTGCATTAGGTTTTCAAGGCGTAGGAGCTTTAGGCGGTGTTTGGAATGCAAAAGATCCTATACGAGCATTTAATGAGATGAAAGATGCTTTCGCGAAAGCATCTCTTTAAGCTTTATTATATTTGAGTTATGGCAAAACGAGGTTCAGAAAAAAACACTAAGAACAAGGCAAAGCACGCCAAGTTAATGGATCGCAAGAAAAAGAAGGAGCGTGAGAAAAAAGAGGCTACCAAGGCAAAACTCGCAGCACTAAAGGAGAAAATGAAAGTGCTCAATGCTAAGAATTAAGGCAAGTAACGTTTTTCAGTTAAAATCGTCATGATAGACTAGAAACGAGGCAACCATTCTTCATTTTTTAGCGTCTGTTAGAGAAACACCTTATTATGAAGATTTTTATCACAAGATACTTTACACTTACGATAAGTTTATTTGCGTTTACTTTTTTACAAGCGCAAAACCAAACGTTTACGGCTACTGTGCTGGATGCTAAGACCCAAGCGCCTATACCCTTTGCTACGGTACAAACAGGAGCGCATACAGGAACGATCACGAATACCGAAGGTATATTTTCTGTAGAGCTCAAGGCAGACAGAGCGGCAAACGATTCTATTTTTATTTCCTCTATGGGTTATGGTAAGAAAGGAATTTTGCCCGCAACAACGACGTATGGCATTGTCTTACTTGAGGCAGAAACAAATCAGTTAGCAAGCGTTTTTTTAACTAACAATCCGCTCGAACCAGAAGAAGTAATTGAGCGTATGAAGGAAAACCTTACCGTTAACTATCCCAATACACTTAAACAAAAGAAAATTTTCTTTAGACAGTCATTGCATAATACCATGAATAAGATGGATGTTGAGACTAAGAAGTCTACCATAGAAGAATTGGATGCTGATCTTATTGATAGCGTAGTCAATTTAATACCCCGAAAATCTGATTATTATAGTGAGTCTGTTGCGACCCTTTCAGGCAATTACAATAAACAAAAACTCAATGTAGAGCGTGCGGCAAAATTGTATGACAAAAACAAAGATGTCTCTGCCGAGGGTTTAGGCAAGCGTCTAGAAACGATATTTAAAAAGAATATAAAGCCAGATTCATATTTGAAAATAAAATCAGGATTGTTTGGTGCTAAAGTGGCCTTAGATGAAATAGAGACTACAGAAAGCATAGAAGTATCAGAAGATAAAGAATCATCTGGAGCCCCTGTACAAGTTAAAGTTGGAGATGACCCTACTACGCAAGACATAACCATTGGAGTTAAAGAGGATATCAATGAGTTATATGCTGCATTGTTTTTTCAGGAGGATGCAAAACTAGATGTCATAGAAAAATCTGATCGATACAATTTTGAGATTACTGGATTCACAACTATTGATGATGCGGTAAATTATATCATCACTTTTACTCCTAAGGGAGGCAAAGATTTCAAGGGTACGATGTATGTTAATACAGAAGATTATGCAGTAATGCGATTGGAATATGTAAATGTAAAGCGCCTTTATGGTATTAAGCTTCTAGGGATAAGTTATAAAGAGACGATAAACAGGGGTAAGTCTTTATTTGCCAAAGATGAAAATGGAGGATATTCTTTGCGTTTTATGGAGCTAGAAGAAGGGGTTCAATTTGGTGTGGATAGACCACTTAAAGTAATAGAAAAGAATAAGCATGTAGCGGGAAGTCGCAAGCAAAATGAACTCTCCTTGAATATTGATATGAGTACACTCGTCGTATCTAAGTCTGAACTTGTGGTATTTGATTCTGCTGTAATTCAGGAGGATGCTTATGATAGTGCTTTAGAAAGTACGGAGGCTGTAGCGACTTATTTGCCGGCCTATGACCCTGCCTTTTGGCAAGGTTATACAATTATGGAACCTAATGCTGCCATTAGATCTTTTGCTGTAGATGAGGAATAAGTGGTATTTTTGAAACAGGCTTTCGCCAAAGCAATTTATTCAATTTCCTGTTCCTATGAAACCGCCATACTACGCAGTTATTTTTACTTCTACGCAAACGAGTCAGACCAGAGGCTATAAACAAGCGGCACAACTCATGGAGGAATTGGCACAGGAAATGCCAGGTTACTTAGGTATAGAAGGCGCCCGTAATAGTGACGGAAATAAGCAAGGCATAACCGTGTCCTATTGGGAAACCTTAAAAGACATTGCGAGATGGAAAGCACAAGCAGAGCATCAAGGGGCCCAGCGCATGGGTAAGTCTGATTGGTACCAAAACTATACCGTTAGAATCTGCAAAGTAGAACGAGAATACTCTTTTGAGCAATAAAATAGTTAGCTTTCCCTAGTTGATAATTAGTTTATGGATTTGACGCTCTCCTTCTAAAGAAATGATTTGTAAAACATAAATACCAGCAGCAAGATCTAATTGTATTTGACCGATAGTAGAGGGGATAAAATTTTCCTTAATAAGCTGTCCTGTGGTACTATAAATACGTACGTGGTTAAGAATATTTGTACTCGTAATCTGGAGATTATTGCTAGCAGGATTAGGAAAAATATTGCTTTGTTGTAGTTCTACATTTGCTGTAGACAAAGGATTTTGATATGCTTCTCCTACATTATCACCCCATATAAAATCTGCTAAGTCCGGTTGATCGATAAATGGATTTCTATTAAACTGCCAAGTATAGATAGTATTATTGCGATTCATTTCATAATCATCCGGAGGATCGTTTTGATGCCATTCTAGTAGGACATCAAGATCTCCTAATAAGCCTACGGTACTATTGGTGGGATTACCCGAGACTACATCAATATCATTATACCTAACAGACAGAAAAAAGATGGCTCTTGCTACATCTCCTTGCCAGCTTCCAGCAGTATCATCTGGACCAGAATACTCTCCATAATCCTGATTGCCTCGACTACTATTTTCTGGACCATCTGTTGCTCGTAAACCGTGAGCATCACTATTTGCATGACGCAGAGAATCTGCATTTGTGGTTACAAAAATATCCGGGCCATCTGCAAACTCATCAAGGTCTATATCATCAAAATTTCCTCGTGATCGTGGATAGGTATGTTCTCTATTCCAAAGTCCCACATTACTTCCTCCTGCTGTTTGGAAATCCAATTTAGGCCGCTGTTGCTCAGTATATAATAACCAAACTTGATTACTATTAAGCGGACTTTGATCTGCAGCTTTTAAAATATCAATAATATCTGCATAAGTTTGATGGCGCACCACATCTGGATCTGCAATAATATCCTGCAGGGCTTGTCGCAGTTCTGTATCTGCAAGCCCTTCTAAAGGGTCATAATATCCATTGGGTTGAGTGCTTTCTACTTGGTCAAATGTTGGGTTTAAAGGCGTTCCCCAAGCTGCTGAGGTAAAATCATTATCAATTATACGTATTTCTAGGTTGTCAATGAGTCTATTAAAACCTTCAGGAAGTAGTCCAAAAGTAATTTGCATGACTTCATCTCCTTCATCTTCAGAATCATCTATAAGTTCAACATTTACCGTGCTTGTATTACTGCCCGAAGGGATTGTAATTTGTAAGTCGGCGGTATAATCTGCTACATTGAATGTTCCATTAGCTAGCGTAATTTCAAATGTCACATCTTCCGGCACCACTTCCTGGGCAGTAAATGTAATAGGGATGGTATCTCCCTCGTTATAGGTATCTTGTGGCGCAGCGTAAGCTATTCCATTAAACAGGATGCCTGAACCATCGTTTAGAGCACCTGGTGTAGGTGTGCCTGTAAAATAACTTCCGTCATTTGCACGTTGAACAGAATCTGTATCAGAATTGCCATTGGCACCTTCATTTATTTGCTCTGTTAGTCCTAGCAAAGCAAGAAGCCCAGTGTCATCAGCATCATTTGTGTCGTATACAATAGCATCTACAAGGTCTCCAGTAGTTGCTAAAGTACCATCTGGAAAGTCAGATTCATTTCCTTGATATACCGCAATGGCATCTGCGCCATTTTGTAGGGTATTGTCAAAAAGAATAAAATCTCCTACTGGAGATACCATCTGATTGGCAATAAGAAGAACTCCATTTACATCGCTAGTCAATCCATCAAGGTCCAATGCAAAATAACTACTGTCCCCTCCGCTATTAGAGCCATTAAATAGTACCAATACAAATCCATTAAGCGATTGTTCTGGCGTATCCGTAAGTAGTTCTATAAACTCCATAGTATCAGTACTAGGAGAGTCTACATCTATTTCATTAATGACAAGTTGAGCGTGAAGGTTAGCAGTAAAAAAAAGAATTAATAGGAGCGATAAAAAACGCATAAAATAAGAATGTATGTTATGCAAAAATACTATATAAATGCTTGATATACAGAAGTATTTGGTAAATGGTGTTTTGTTAAGTTTTGTGTGTATATTTTGTAATATTAATCCCTGTTCTAATGTGAGATTAAAAGTTAAAAATCTGCCAAATGTTAAAATTGTGATACGATTTATTTTAACACTTTCGTTCAACAATTAACCAGTTTCAATTTTTCTATTTCAATCAGTAATTAATCTGTTCAAATTCAGTTATTTTTAAGCTGAACAGAACAACCTTTACCTAAGCTTAAACCAAGTTTGGGGAAGGGGCTAACACCATCACATCATGCTAACTAATTCATCCCATTTCCGCGTAGGCAGAAGTCTCCTCAAGAGCATTCTATTAGTATCAGTACTATTTCTTGTCTTTTCCTGTAAAGAAAAAACTTCGCACACCGATAATCTATTTAAATTTAAAGAGTACATCTCCTATACCACAAGCGGGATCCAATCCATACAATCGCCTATTCGTATTGAGATGGCTAAGGCTCTCACCCAGTTTGAAATTGATCAAGAAATTCCCAAAGCCATCTTGCAAATTAGCCCTAAAGCAGAAGGGACTTTACGATTGCTTAATCAGCGTTTATTAGAATTCACACCTTCAGAGCCTTTAGCGCCAGATACAGAATATACGGTCACTGTCAAACTGAATGAACTATATGATGACCTGGAGCGAGGGATGGAAAAATTTAAGTTTAGTTTTAAAACCATTACTCCAGATTTTAAGGTAGATCTACACGCTTTACAGTCCTATGATAAGAATTTTCAATATATAGATGGACAGATTGAAAGTAGTGATGCTATTGCTTTCGCGAAAGCAAAACAACTGATTAACGCTTCTCAAAATGGGAAAGCCTTAACCATAAAATGGTTGAATAGTGAACCCCTGGCTAGTCATCATCCTTTTAGAATAGACAGTATTACTCGAGCCGAAGAGGACGCTACGATTAAAGTGTCTTGGGATGGAAAAGCAATAGGAGCAAAAGATACTAAGGGGAGCAATTCTATGGCAATCCCTGGACGCAGTAATTTTAAAATAGTTGGGATAAATCAAAACCGCGGGTCGAATGCTTCGGTAGCTATTAATTTTTCTGATCCATTGCAACAAAAACAAAACTTTGCCGGTCTTGTAACGATTCGGCGGGCAGGTAATTTACGTTTTGAAGTGGATGGGAATGTACTTAATGTATTTCCAGAAAATCGCATTGTAGGGAATTCTCTTGTAGAGGTTTTTCAAGGACTAAAAAGTGAAGAGGGATATAAATTAAAGGAAGCCTTTACAGAAACTCTTTCTTTTGAGCAACTTAAACCTGCTGTGCGAGCAATCACAAACGGAATCATCTTACCTAATTCTGCGAGTACACCTTACTATTTTGAAGCCGTAAACTTGAGCCATGTTGATGTGCGTATTATCAAGATTTATGAAGATAATGTGCTAGAATATCTACAGTCTAATAACATAAATAGCAGCAATTCTTATGACCTTAATAAAGTGGGAAGAAGAGTCGCTAAGAAAACAATATCGCTTTCGCAAAAACAAGATATAGATGCAGGACAGTGGAAAGCTCATGGAGTTGATCTTTCTGAAATTTTCAAAGCAGATCCCGGAGCATTATACCGCATAGAAATAAGCTACAAAAAAGATTATGCGATGTACGAGTGTACAGATACAGCAGATGGTAATGTAGATGAAGACTCCTACGAAGATTACTATGAGGATGAGTATTACGAAGAAGATTTTACAGAAACCCAAAGTGATGATGAAGATGAAAGAGAAGAACAATATTGGGATAATCGAATATACCGATGGAGGCAACAAGTATACAACTGGAAGCAAGAAGATAACCCTTGTCATAAAGCCTATTATAAGGAAGATCGTTTTATTAATAACAATCTTTTGGGCTCAGATTTAGGCATTATCGTGAAGAATGGTAAGGACAATAGTTATGTTTTTGCCGCAGCAAATATTGTTACTGCCATACCCGAGGCCAACGCAAAAATCACATTATATAATTATCAAAAACAGCCTATAGGGACAATGACTACAGATGCTTCTGGAATCGTTAATACAACCCCAGAAGGCCGTGCAGCTTTTGCGATAGCACAAAAAGGAGCAAACTATGCCTATTTGAAACTCGAAGACGGTAATTCCTTATCAATGTCTAAGTTTGATATTGCTGGAAAGCAACTAGAAAAAGGGCTCAAAGGGTTTAGCTATACAGAACGTGGTGTGCACCGCCCTGGAGATACCATACACTATACTTTTGTGCTTAATGACAAAGCAAATCCATTGCCTAAGGGACATCCCGTAAAACTAGAAGTAACAGATGCGAGAGGGAAGTTAGCTTATCGCAAAGTACTTACGAGTACATTTAAAAAGGAGTTTAAAACAAATATTGAAGCACTTAATAATGTGTATGCATTTACAATCCCTACACAAACGACTTCGCCTACAGGAAACTGGAATGCGACAATAAGTGTGGGAGGAGCAAGCTTTGCTAAGAATCTCAAAGTAGAAACTATAAAGCCTAACAGGCTCAAAGTAAATCTTAATTTTCAAGATGCCATAATTACCTCAAGCAGCGATCTCAAGGGAGATGCAAACGTAAAATGGTTACACGGTGCTCCAGCACGAAATTTAAAGATTAAAACCGATGCTACCATTAGAAGATCCTATGATGGATTTAAAGACTTTAGCACCTATAATTTTTATGACCCAATCCGAAGTTTTGATGAAGTAGCGCTTAATGTACTTGATGAGCAATTGGATAATGAGGGAAATATTGCAATTAATAAAAAACTCGAATTAAGTAAGCGGGCTCCAGGAATGCTTAAAGCTACTTTTGTGACTAAGGCTTATGAAGGAGGAGGTGATTTTTCACTAGATGTTGTGACTAAAGATGTTGCCCCTTTTGATCATTTTGTAGGCTTGCGTTCTCCTAAGAGTAGAGCCTATGGTAGTTATTATACGGACGAGGAAACCGAGTTTGATGTGGTAACTACAACTGCTCAAGGAAAAACCACAGGTAATCGTAAACTTCAGGTCAAAGTATACAAAATGTCCTGGCGCTGGTGGTGGAACCGCAGTCGTTCTAACTATTCAAGTTATGAGAGTAGTACCGTACATACTCCGGTTAAAGATTTTAAGATAACTACCTCAAGTAATGGAAAGGCAAGTTTTAACCTAAACATTCCCGAAAAAGCAAACGGAAGATACCTCATACGTGTGATTGATCCAGAAAGTGGTCATGCAACAGGTCGTATAGCCTATTTCTACCGTAATTGGAGTGGTTTGCAAAGTGATCCAGAAAGTGCAAAAATGCTACTATTCTCTGCAGATAAAGACAAGTATAATGTAGGAGATAATGCTACGGTAAAGTTCCCTTCTAGCGCTGCAGGACGGGCTTTAGTAAGTATAGAGAATGGCACGAGAGTTTTAGACAGCTGGTGGGTAGACGCTCAAAAAGGAGAGACTACTGTAACTATTCCTGTTACGGCAGCAATGGCTCCTAATGTGTATGTAAATATTGCCTTATTACAACCTCATGAGCAATCTAAAAACGATTTGCCCATTCGCTTATATGGTGTCATTCCCTTATTAGTAGAAGATCAAAATACAATCTTGCAGCCAGAGATTAGTATGCCTGATGTTCTCAAACCAGAAGAATCGTATACCATAAAGGTGAGTGAGAAAAATAACAAAGCAATGACCTATACAATTGCTGTTGTAGATGAAGGTTTATTGGATCTCACCCGATTTAAAACTCCTGCTATTCATAAGCATTTCTATAGCAGAGAAGGGCTGGGAGTGAAGTCCTTTGACATGTATGATTATGTGATAGGAGCTTATTCTGGTAGTGTAGATAATATTTATGCGATAGGAGGAGGCGATGCCGCTGGTGCTGCAAAAAACCGAAAGGCAGAACGTTTTAAGCCCGTGGTTACCTATTTAGGACCCTTTGCGTTAACCGAAAACCAGACCCAATCTCATACGATTAAGATGCCTAACTATGTGGGTTCTGTGCGAGCAATGGTTGTTGCGGGAGACCACACAAAAAGTGCTTATGGCGCTACAGAAAAAGCTGTGCCGGTGCGCAAGCCTTTAATGGTGTTAGGTTCGCTTCCGCGAAAACTTTCTCCGGGTGAGAAAGTAACATTACCCGTTACAGTTTTTGCTATGGAACCTAAAATCAAACAAGCTAAAATAACGATCAAGGCTTCTGGTGCATTCAAGGCAATCGATGGGGTTTCAAAAACGGTAAATTTCACGAAAGTAGGAGAGAGAATCATTCCTTTTGAATTTGAAATGCAAGCCGATGCAGCAATACAGACCCTTCAAATTATCGCCGAAGGTCACGGAGAACGTACAACCTATGAAGTAGAGATAGATGTAGAAAATCCAAATCCAATTACGCAAAAAGTAACCGATTATGAGCTACCTGCAAATGGCAATCTCAGTATCAATTATCAAACTTTTGGAGAGCCAGGAAGTAATGAGAGTGCATTAGAGTTTTCGACCTTGCCGCCTATGGATTTTACAAAACGTATGCAGTATCTCATACGCTATCCACACGGTTGTGTTGAGCAAACTACATCTAGTGTCTTTCCGCAATTGTTTTTAGATGATATTTTTGACCTCACTTTTGAACACAAAAGAGAAGCGCAAGACAATATTAAAAATGGGATCGCACGTTTAGGCAATTTCCAAAATGCAGATGGAGGTCTGGGCTACTGGCAAGGCGAAACTAGAGCAGATTCTTGGGGAACGAGCTATGCGGGTCATTTTATGATAGAAGCACAGAAAAAAGGCTATGCCTTGCCGCTTACATTTATGAGTAATTGGTTGCGTTTTCAAAAGAAAGCTGCAAGAGAATGGCGCTCTGGACAATATCGTTATAATAGTACATTAACACAAGCATATCGATTATATACACTAGCATTAGCTGGGCAACCAGACCTATCTGCAATGAATCGCTTACGCGAAAATCGAGACTTGAGTAATGAGAGTAAGTGGAGATTGGCAGGAGCCTATGCATTAGCGGGCCAAGAAAGGCTTGCTCGTGAGTTAAGCGCTACGGCAAATATTGATTTTAAAGCGCATTCCTACAATTATCACACCTATGGCTCAGTGTTTAGAAATAGGGCAATGGCGTTAGAAACAGCAGTGGTTTTAGGAGATGCTAAACAAAAGGACTTAGCGATTTCCATTGCTAAAACCTTATCATCTAGTCGCTGGTTAAGTACTCAAGAAACTAGTTATGCCTTATTGGGAATGGCAAAAATGGTGATAGAAAACGGAGGTAAAGAAATGAAACTATCCTTTGTAAAAGATGGAAAAGAAAGCACGATAGATACAAGGCAATCTATTGCACTTCGTGATGTAGTTACTGCTTATGGCTCCAATACGATTAGCTTAAAAAATGCAAAAGACAATGTGGTTTTTGTACGCCTAGTACAAAGTGGTAAACTTCCGCTGGGTCAAGAACTAGCAGAGCGCAAAAACTTAAGTATAAGCACCTCTTTTGTGGATGCCGCAAATAACACGGTTAACATCAATACGCTAAGACAAGGAACGGAGTTTATTGCGAAAATTACGGTAAGTAATGATAGTCGAGATTATATAGATAATGTTGCCTTGACTCAAATTTTCCCCAGCGGTTGGGAAATTGTAAACACACGTTTTACAGATGATGAAGGTGACACAGAAGGAACTGCGAGATACACAGATATACGCGATGACCGTGTCAATTTCTATTTTGACATGAGTAAGGCAAGTTCAAAAACCTTTACCGTACGATTAAATGCTAGTTATCTAGGGAAGTATTATTTGCCAGGCACGCAGGTAGAAGCTATGTATGATAATACCTTTTATGCCCGCAGTAAGGGAGAATGGATTCGTGTAGAGAAGTAAGGCGATATCAGTAAGCGCTCGCTCTTTTAGATTAAAAGCGTCGAATAGGGACATAACTCGATTAAAAGACAAAAATTTGAATAGAAGTAAAACCATACAAACCCTTAAAAAGCACAAAATCAAACTCACGATTTTGATGCTTGGGCTTGTGTATTGGTTTTTCTGCTTACCAACTGTACTTTTTAAGGACCCTCATGCGACAGTAGTAGAGAGTTATGAAGGTGATTTGCTTGGGGCTCGCATAGCAAGCGATGGACAGTGGCGCTTCCCTGCCCTAGACAGTGTTCCAGCTAAATTTGAGAAATGTATTCTTCTTTTTGAAGATGAGTATTTCTACAAACACCCTGGATTCAATCCGGTAGCGATGAGTAAAGCTTTATATGGTAATCTTACGACAGACAAACGCCGTGGAGGGAGCACGATAACGCAGCAGTTAATTCGGCTTTCGCGAAAAGGGAAGCAACGTTCTTACTCAGAAAAATTTATTGAGTTAATAAAGGCAACGCGCCTAGAAGCTGGATATTCTAAGGCCGAAATTTTAAATATGTACGCTACCTATGCTCCTTTTGGAGGGAATGTTGTAGGGCTAGAAACTGCCGCTTGGCGGTATTTTGGTTTGCCAGCTAATCAGTTGAGTTGGGGACAGATGGCAGCCCTTGCTGTGCTTCCTAACAACCCGAGTATGGTGCGTCCTGGGAGGAATGAAGTAACGCTTTCGCGAAAGCGGAATCAACTCCTTAAAAAACTATGGCAATCAGGAGAAATAGACGCAACAACCTATGAGTTAGCACTATTAGAAACACTCCCAGGCAAACCATATCCTTTGCCGCAACTCGCACCACATTTAGTAGAACGTATTAAGAAAACAGATGAAGGAAAACGCATCCAAACCACGGTAAAAACATCCATACAACGGGAATTGAATAGACTCGCCAAAGCGCATTATGGGCAATTAAAACAAAATGAAATTTACAATCTTGCTATGGTAGTGATGGATGTAAATACTAAAGAAGTTGTGGGTTATGTAGGTAATGCACCTACTGATGTGGCACATCACAAGGATGTAGATATAGTTACAAAATCTAGGAGTACAGGAAGTACCCTAAAACCTTTTTTATATGTAGGAATGTTAGATCAAGGCGCTATTTTGCCACAAGCATTGGTGCCGGATATTCCAACGAGTATTAATGGATATCAGCCTCAAAATTTTGATAATGAATATCAAGGTGTTGTTCCAGCTGGAAAGGCCTTAGCGCAGTCGCTTAATGTTCCTGCAGTGCGTATGTTGCGCACCTATGGATTGGATAAATTTTATGGAGATTTGAAGAAAATGCAACTAGGGGGCATTAACAAAGCTTCAAGTCATTACGGACTTGCTATGGTCTTGGGTGGTGCAGAAAGCAGTCTTTTTGAACTCACAAAAACCTATGCAGGATTAGCAAATACACTTAATACATTTACCAGAACTTCTAGCGAGTATTCAGAAGTTTCGTTTGATGGCTATCATATTAAAAAAACCTGTGAGGATTGTGCTGAGCAGTTTGTTGCAGTGCAGGACCCTCAAGTGTTTTCGGCAGGAGCGATATATCAAACTTTAGAAACCTTACGAACTGTAAATAGACCCAATGGCGAAGAGAACTGGGAATTTTATGAAAACGCACAGCCTATTGCTTGGAAAACGGGAACGAGTTTTGGCTTTAAAGATGCCTGGTCTGTTGGGGTAACGCCACAATATGCCATAGGAGTCTGGGTGGGCAATGCAGATGGAGAAGGAAGACCTGGTATTACAGGTATTCAAGCAGCAGCACCTTTGTTTTTTGATGTCTTAGCGAGTCTGCCCACTAGTGGGAAGTGGTTTGACACGCCTTATGACGACCTGGTAGATGTGAAGATTTGTTCAAAAACTGGCTATAAAGCAAGTGTCTATTGTGAGCATACTGAGACTCAGGCTGTACCTCTTTCTGGAGTAGAAAGTCATAGTTGTCCTTATCATAAACAGCTCTATCTCACACAAAATGAAAATTATCAAGTAAACTCAGATTGTTATGAGCTGAGTGAGATGAAGGCTCAATCACGTTTTGTGCTCCCACCGCATATCGAGTATTATTATGCAGCCAAGCATCCTGATTACAGAGAACCACCGTCATTTCATCCTGATTGTAGTTTTACCGGAGAAGTCCCAATGGCCTTTATTTATCCTAAGAATAATGAAGGCGTTATCTTACCTAAGAATTTTGATTCTGAGGTAAATGAAGTGATTTTTAAGATAGCACATCGCAAACCAGA
>JALZVV010000175.1 GCA_023299935.1 Dokdonia sp. | reverse complement strand
CCGTTTAATTTTTCCCAGCTGTTTCCTCCGTCTGTACTTTTATATACTCCTGAACCTGATCCTGAACCTTCAAAATGCCAGGCTTTTCTATCTTTTTCCCAAGCCGAAGCATACATCAAATTAAAATTATTGGGATCGTGGTCTAGATCAATGATCCCACTTTCTGTATTTACAAATAAGGTTTTTGTCCAGCTGTTCCCACCATCTGTAGTTTTATACACACCACGCTGGTCATTACTAGAATATAAATGACCTACAACCCCAACAACAACTTCATCAGGATTATTAGGGTTTATTAATATCCTACCTATATGATGAGAATCTGGCAAGCCTACATTGTCCCAAGTGGCGCCTTTATCTGTAGATTTTAAAATTCCTATTCCCGCATAGCTGGATCTAGATGCGTTGTTCTCTCCCGTTCCTACCCATATCGTCCCACTTTTCCAGTCTACGCTTACTTCTCCCACATTTTGTGTAGGTGCATTATCCATTACAGGTTTAAAAGTGGTGCCATTATTATTGGTATACCAGAGACCCCCACTGGCATAACCTACATAAAACTCAGAAGGCTGATCTGGATTTACAGCGAGATCAACTACTCGACCACTCATAATAGAAGGCCCAATATTTTCAAAAGGCAGGTTCTTAACGATTGAGTTTTGAATAGCAGCTTCTTTAGCCTTAACGCCCTGTTCTTGCAGCTGAGTCGTGCTTGCTGGTTGTTGTAAGTGTGCTTTCGCGAAAGCAAAAAAAGTCACACCTACAGCTAAAAGTATACGTAATTTCATAGTGGTTGAATATTATTGACCTTGAAAGTACGGAGAAGTGAGATTATTGCCAAATGGCAATGGAAGTTTTTGTGTTTTTGGAATAGAAAACAACTCTTACTTGATCTCAAACAATCTCGCGCTATAGCCTTCAGGTCCTTTGGAACGGTGGATCCAGAATGCTCCTAGCTTGTCATTATAAGTTGTAAATACAACATCAAAAGCATCGTGTTCTCTAATCAAATAATTGACCTTTTCTGTTGTTCTACACCAAAAACTCTCATAGGGATCTGTGCCATTTACATACCAATAATCCCGTTCTCCATTTTTCAAAAATTTCAAGCTAAACAAATAATTTTTGGAGGAAGAAAATGTCACGTTTTCCTGACCCATCCACCCTTTTTCTAATTTGGAGGCAGCTCTAATAATATTTGGACGAAATTCCTTTTTAAACAATTTTACTGACTCTACCTGAATTGTATCCGTTTTTAAACTACTCTTTTGAGAAGTTATCCTAATGACCTCTACAGCATCCTTCAATTCGTACAATTCAAAATAACCTTCATCAGAAGCTGCCACAAAATCTGGGACATTGTTTTGTGCATTCGAAAAAAACGCAGCAAGTACTAAAAAAAGAAATAAAGCTTTAGTTTGCATAGGCCCAATATAAGGGATTCTATATCCTTTAAGAAATGATGTTATTGCGTTTTCGCGAAAGCGCACTCAAATTTGTATTTTTACCTAAATCAAAAACTAAAATCCTGGGCGGATATGATTTCTGCCTTCCTGGAAATTTAAAAGATTATGAAATACCACCCAATAGACAGTTCCCTTTTTGTAAAAAACCGCAAGAACTTTATGGCTCAAATGAAGCCTAATAGCCTTGCCGTTTTTAACAGTAATGATATTTACCCTATTAGTGCAGATAGCACTTTGCCTTTTGAGCAACATCGCGATATTTTTTATCTAAGCGGTGTAGATCAGGAAGAAAGTATTCTTGTTTTATTTCCAGATTGTCCTAAAGAACAGTATCGTGAGATACTTTTCTTAAAGGAAACCAATGAGCATATTGCGGTTTGGGAAGGAGAAAAACTCACTAAAGAAGCGGCATTTAAAACCGCTGGTATCAAAACTGTTTTCTGGCTTAACGATCTAGAGAAAATCTTTGCAGAGCTTATGACCTATGCAGAGACCGTATACGTAAACACTAATGAACATTATCGTGCTGCTGTAGAGACCGAAACCCGAGAAGATCGCTTTACTAAATGGTGGAAAAACAAATACCCTGCACATAGTGTTGCAAAAAGCAACCCTTTCCTACAACGCCTTCGTTCTGTAAAAGACCAGATAGAACTGGATTTAATCCAGCAAGCCTGTGATATTACCAATAAAGGTTTTAGGCGTGTATTAGGGTTTGTAAAACCTGGTGTTTGGGAATATGAGATTGAAGCAGAGTATATGCATGAATTCCTATGTAATCGCGCTAAGAAATTTGCCTACACCCCTATTATCGCTTCTGGTAATAATGCTAACGTATTACATTATATAGAAAATAACCAGCAATGTAAAGATGGAGACCTTATCCTTATGGATGTAGGAGCCCAGTATGCAAATTATGCTAGTGATATGTCACGTACCATCCCTGTAAATGGTCGTTTTACGGCTAGGCAAAAAGCCGTTTACAATGCTGTTCTTAAAGTAAAAGACGATGCGACTAAAATGCTTGTGCCAGGAACCTTATGGGAAGCATACCATAAAGAAGTAGGTAAACTTATGACCTCTGCCTTGCTAGATCTTGGCCTTATAGACAAGGTAGATGTAAAAAACGAAAACCCAGACTGGCCGGCTTACAAAAAATATTTTATGCACGGCACTAGCCATCACATGGGACTTGACACTCACGATTATGGTTTATTGCACGAGCCTATGACAGCTAATATGGTCTTTACCGTAGAACCTGGAATTTACATCCCAGATGAAGGTTTTGGGATAAGATTAGAAGATGATGTGGTGATACAAAAAACAGGTGATCCCCTTAATCTTATGGGCGATATTCCAATCACCGTAGAAGAGATAGAAGACCTTATGAATAATTAGGTTTGCGCTTTCGCGAAAATAGCAAGTGCCCAATTTAATCAGAAATTGGGCACTTGCTATTTGCCAAAGAAGTCTAGCCTAATAACGCTTTTCTTTCAAAGATATATTGCTGTAGTAATTGCAAGGCTTTTTGCTTATCCTTAGTAGCTACCAATAAAGAAATATTATTATCACTACCTCCATAAGATATCATACGCACCTGAATGTTCTGTAATACCTGAAACAATTGTGCGGTCTGTTGATCATTAGTTACTGCATTTCCCACAAGGCAAATAATGCTCTGATTCCTGTCTACACTTACACTAGAAAAAACAGCAAGTTCTTGTTGTATTTCTTCTAGATTAATTTCATTATCTATAGTTATCGACACAGCAATCTCAGAAGTGGTTATCATATCAATAGATGTTTCATAACGCTCAAAAATCTCAAACACCTTACTCAAGAATCCATAAGATTGTAACATTCTCCCAGACTTAATCTTTATCGCAGTAATCCCATCTTTTGCAGCAATGGCTTTTACCCCTTTACCAGATGGCGCATGCTTAATTACTGTTCCTACTGCTTGCGGCTGCATTGTATTTTTTAAGCGTAAAGGGATTTTGTTCATGCGCAACGGCTCCACCGTTTGAGGGTGCAATATCTTTGCCCCAAAATAAGCAAGCTCTGCAGCTTCATCATAGGATAAAGAGGGAAGTGCCTTAGTCTTTTCTACAAACCTAGGGTCATTATTATGGAAGCCATCAATGTCTGTCCAAATCTGTACTTCAGAAGCTTCTATTGCAGCGCCTATAATTGTAGCGGTATAATCACTTCCACCTCTTTCAAGGTTAGCGATTTTGCCCTCATAATTTCTACAAATAAAGCCTTGGGTAATATATATTGTAACATTTCCTGCCTGACCCAAACTTCTTTCAATATTCTGCTTGATATAAAATTGATCTGGTTCCTTGTTCTGATCAATACGCATAAACTCCAACGCTGGCAGCATTGCAGCTCTTAGACCTTCTTGTTTTAGAAAATGACAAAAGATATAAGTAGAGAGTAATTCTCCTTGAGCTACAATCCTATTAACAACCTCTTGAGAGAATGGCTCTTGATAGGCAAAACGATCAATAAACGCAAACACTTCATCTACATAGCCGGTTACATTTGCTTTTAATTGCTTGTTTGTAAAAAGCTGTTGAATTACCTCATCATAATCCTGTTGTAAGGAATTAGCTAACTTTTGATAAACATCATAATTTTTAACTTCAATCCAAGAGGTCATATTCGCAAGCGAATTGGTCGTTCCCGACATTGCAGAAAGCACGACAATTGTAGGTTGAGAACTATCTATTAGATGCCTTACCGCGATAATGTTCTCTACTGAACCTATAGAAGTTCCTCCAAATTTTAATACCCTCATCTATTTTTTTGTGCAAAACTATCAAGTTTTTATGCCTTATCTATAAAAATGATTAATTTTGACTAATAACAAACATTTTGTATATTATATAACATTTTGAAAACAATAGCCAATTGCATATCAGAGATAATTGCTAACAAGCCATACCTTGAAGAAGTATTATCGCTTAAAATTATCAACTACTCTTCCTTAGCACAACATCTCAATACACAAGTAGAAGAGATGCTTGGTAAACCCGTTAAAAGCGGGGCAATACTTATGGCACTGCGTCGATATTCATCACCATCAGATACTAAAAAATCTATGCGCCTTCAGGAGGTGCTTTCTGCTATGGGAGATATAACAGTGCGCTCTAAACTCATTGTCTTTACCTTTCAAAACTCTCTTACGCTCATAAAAAATCATGCAGCGCTTTTAAATTCTGTTGGACAAAATCCACACGTATTCTATACCTTTTCCAGAGGCATTCATGAGAGTACATTAATTATTTCTTCCAGTGAACGGGAAAATATTGAAAAGTATTTTCGAAATGAAATGACATTAAATTTCCAAGAGAACCTTTCTGCAATAAGTATTAGATTGCCTAATGGCAACAGCACCGTTTCTGGATTATACTATCAGATTTTTAAAAGACTGGCTTGGGAAGGAATTGCCTTAAGTGAGCTTATTTCTACCACAAATGAATTTATTGTTTTGGTAGAAGACCATCTTGTAGACCGTGCGTTCTCAATAATAAAAAAACTGCATCATCCAATTTAAGCGGCCTTTGGTTTTTTGGACAACAGATTTACTCCAATCCAAACTAATAGTGTGGGTAGCAGCCATCCCATTCCCATTGCACCAAAAGGAATAGCTTTTTGTATAGCCTTTACAGAATTTTCAAATCCAATGGAGGCTATAAAATCGGGAAGGCTAAATAAAATGGTTGCCGTTACTGTAGCTCGAAATACGGTTACACTTGTCCATTGTTGCGGCAGGGCATTTAAGAATATCAGGATTATAGTAATGGGATAGATAAACTTAAGCACAGGTATAGCCACAACTATAATAGAGTGTACATCTAACTGTCCCATAAATACTCCCAAAATACAGGCAATAACTGCAGTGATGACATAGGCCTTTTGTGAATTTCCTAAAAGTCCTTTTACAAAATCTGCTGTTCCCGTAACAATTCCAACTGCCGTTGTAAAACAAGCTAGACCTACTAAGACAGCAAGAAAAATGGTACCTACATTTCCTAAAGCATCTAAGCTTAATCTATTCAAAAAGATAACTCTATCATCAATATCCAAAGTAGAGCTATGCGCTGCGCCTAGAGCAATAAGTCCGCCATACATAAGAAACAATCCTAGGCCTGCAAGAATCCCTGCATTCGTAATGGTATTTTTAATATCCTTAAAATTTCCTCCCTTAAGCCCCAGAGAAATCACTAGTACTCCCCCTACTAATATCCCGCCTATGGCATCAAAAGTTTGATAACCTTCTAATATCCCGCCGGTAAAGGAATTGTCAAAAATGGAAGCCTTCACAGGTTCTAAATCTCCAAAAAGTCCAATTACTATGATTGAGGAGAGAATGATGATAATACCTGGCGTGAGGAATTTACCAATTGCATCAAGTATTTTACTCCTGTTGAGTACAAAGATCAGTACCAAAACAAAATAGACACTAGTTATTACCCAAGAAGAGACATTAAAATAAGGCTCTATTGCCATCTCATAAGTAACCGCAGCTGTTCTAGGCGCAGGCAAAGCAACAGATATTACATAAACGATAATACAATATACCAATGCAAAAACAGGAGAGACCTTCTTAGCAAAATCCAACATTGTCCCTTGTAACCTTGCGTGCCCATAAATGGCAAGAATGGGAATAAACACTGCGCTAATGGTAAAACCCGCTAAAACCCAAATCCAACTACTACCTCCATTATACCCCAAAAATGGTGGGATAATTAAATTTCCTGCCCCAAAAAACAGAGAGAATAAAGCAAAAGCAGTTACAAAAGTTTGTTTGGTTAATTTCATAGGGTATTGGATATTTGCGTTTCAAGATACCAAGAATGACCACTACACACAAAGGAGTTTCAATTTTTTATACAGACCAAGGCCAAGGCGATGCTCTCGTTCTACTGCACGGATTTCTAGAAAGTAGTGCTATGTGGTTACCATTTATTCAGGAATTAGTACAAACTCATCGTGTAATTTGTATTGACCTTTTAGGTCATGGGAAGACCAGTTGCAATGGGTATATCCATACTATGGAGGATATGGCACGAGCTGTTCATTCAGTTATAAAAGAGCTTTTGCTAGACAAGATTACCATCATTGGTCATAGTATGGGTGGATATGTGGGTTGTGCTTACGCGAAAGCGTATCGAGAAAAATTAGAAGCACTTTGCTTGTTGAATTCTACGCCCTTACCCGACGACGAGGAGCGAAAATTACTAAGAACACGAGCTAATACAATGGCAAAAGAAAGCTACCACCAACTCGTACGTATGTCGTTCACCAATCTGTTTGATCCTGAGACGAGAAAAAAATGCAAAACAACAATCGATTTGGCAATCAAAGATGCTACACAAACCCCTGTTCAAGGATATATTGCTGCTAACTCTGGTATGCGATTACGAGAGAACTACTCTACTTTATGGCAAGATGGAAATTTTTTTAAGGGGATGATATTAGGAGCAAAAGACTGGATTATTGACAGTAACTTACACCAATCACAATTTGAAAATCACACAGATTATTTTAAAATTATTCCTGGCGGACATATGAGCCATATTGGACAAGAAGCTATTTTAAAGCATAATTTATTTAAATTTTTACCACGTAAACATTGTTAACAAATTATACGAATGTTAAATTATTGTGTATTTTGTAGATATATTTGTGTATTTTGTAGATAAATTGCATATTTGTACTGATTAACATCTTATACGACATGGCAAACAAAACAAAATTAAATACAGAAGAATCCTACAACCCATTTATAGGGATAGGCTGCAAGCTTTTTGGACATAGGTATCGGATAACAAAAAGGTATCAATCTAACCTTAAAGAATTTGAATGCGCACAATGTAAAAAGCAATTTACATTAGATGGATATGGTCATTACACACCATTAACTCCTAAAATCAAAAGAGTTAATGAGGTGTTTGAGTCTTTTTATACTAAAAAAGGCTTAGTGGGCTAACCACCATTTGACAAAGAATTCCATCCTCTTGCAATGATTGGAATTTTTGTATCTGCTCGTGTTATCAAATGTTTCCCTTCACGTTCGTGGGTCATATGACCTATAACACTTACACTAGGATTTGCTTTAATCTTGGGATAATCTTCTTGTTTTATAGTAAATAAGAGCTCATAATCCTCTCCTCCACTTAGCGCAATTGTTGTGCTATCAATATTAAATTCTTCACAAACATTTATCACCTGAGGATCCAACGGGATTTTATCTTCAAACAGTTGACATCCTAAATTAGATGCTTTACATAAATGTAATATCTCAGAAGATAGGCCATCGCTTATATCGATCATAGCCGTAGGCACTACATTCAGTTCTTTTAAAATAGCCGTGATATCCTGACGCGCTTCTGGCTTTAATTGTCGCTCAACGATATACGAATACTGCTCAAGTTCAGGTTGATTGTTTGGGTTTGCTTTAAAAACTTCTTTTTCTCTTTCTAAAACCTGCAAGCCCATATAAGCACCTCCCAAATCTCCAGACACTACTAATAAATCATTTTCATTAGCCCCAGAACGTTTTACAATTGTTTCGGGAGAGGCTTCACCTAATGCCGTTATACTAATCACTAAACCTACATTGGAAGATGTAGTATCTCCTCCTATTAAATCTACTTTATAATTTTTACAAGCCGCATGAATCCCTTCGTAAAGTTCTTCGAGAGCCTCAACAGGAAATCTATTAGAAACTGCTATAGAAACGGTAATCTGACTAGCGGCTGCATTCATCGCATATACATCAGATAGGTTTACCATAACAGCTTTATAACCTAAATGCTTTAAAGGCATATAGCTTAAGTCAAAGTGCACGCCTTCTATTAACAGATCTGTAGTAATCACTGTTTGACCTTCTTTGAAATCTACTATAGCAGCATCATCCCCAATACCAAGGACCGTAGTTTTATGTTGGATTGAAAAATTCTTAGTGAGATGTTCTATGAGTCCAAACTCACCTAACTCTTCTAAAGACGTACGTGATTGATTTTTATCTTCTAGCATAAGAGCAAAGGTAATAAACAACCATCAAGAATGTTAAAAAACTAACACTTTGGTTAGGCAAAAAACAATACTTTGGGAATTCTTTTGATCAAGTTGTTCTTTAGATAAGAGGTAACTCTTTATCATAATTAACCTTATGCTCAATTCATTTTGTAACTTTACAAAAAAACACTGCTATATAATGCATAAATCTGCCTCTACTTTTCTTATTAATTTATTCTGTCTGATTTGTTTCATTTTCGCCAAAGCGCAAACTCCTTGTGAGAATAATGAAGCAGCAGGATTTCCTTGTTCTGGATTTGACCTACAGGATAGACTAACGAATAGCGACTTGGATGCTTCTTTTGCAAATGACAGCTGGGGCTGGACTGACCCATTAGACGGAAAAGAATATGCCTTAGTAGGATTGAATAATGGCACTGCCTTTATTGATATATCCAACCCCAATGAAGTTTTGTATTTAGGCAAACTTCCTACGCATACCTCAAATAGCGCTTGGAGAGATGTGAAAGTTTATCAAAATTATGCGTTTATCGTTAGCGAAGCGAATGGTCACGGTATGCAGATTTTTGATTTAACTCGATTAAGAAATGTGCCTTCTCCTCCTGAAATCTTTGCAGAAGACGCACATTATGACGGTTTTGGAAGTGCTCATAATATTGTTATTAATCCTGAAAGTGGTTATGCTTATGGAGTAGGCACTACCACTTTTGGAGGAGGGCCGCATTTTGTTGATATTCACGATCCTTTAAACCCAATAGCCGCTGGAGGGTACAGTGAAAACAATTATAGTCATGATGCTCAAGTAATTACATATAATGGCCCAGACGAAGATTATGCCGGACGTGAAATATTAATAGGTAGTAATGAAACTTTAATAGCATTGGTTGACATCACAGATAAAGACAATCCTCAAGAAATTACTACAATAACATATTCCCCATTAGGCTATACTCACCAAGGATGGTTTACTGAAGATCAACGCTTTTTCCTTTTAGGTGATGAAACAGATGAAATCATTTTTGGTTTTAATACAAGAACAATTATTTTTGATTTTGAAGATTTAGACAATCCAGAATTACATTTTGAATATGAAGCTACCAATCCTTCTTCTGATCATAATGGATACGTAGTGGGAGATTTATATTATCTAGCAAGTTATAGGGCTGGCGTCAGGGTTTTTGATATTAGTAATATTGCTAATGCATCTATCACTGAGATAGGATATTTTGACACATTCCCGCCTAATGATAATGTAGGGGCTACAAATCAAGGTTTATGGAATGTTTTCCCTTTTTTTGAAAGTGGCAATATTGTACTCTCTGGAGGGTCTGGTTTTAATCTTGTTAAAGCAAACCAGACACTTAGCGCAAGCTCATTCTCAGCTAATAGCGATATGTCAATTTTCCCAAATCCAGCGCTAAATCAAATTACTTTAAAGTCAATCCAACAAATTGGGAAAATATCCGTTTATAATGCGCTAGGACAGGAAGTTTTAACTTCTTTTGGAGAATTTGAAACGCGATTAAACATTGCACATCTTCAATCTGGATTATACTTAATAAAGACCAATTTAGGAACACAACGAATAATTAAAATATGAAATTAAAATTCTTTTTCTTTTTAAGCATACTATGTTCACTTGCCTTTCTCACATGTGCAGATGATGATGATTTAGGAATAACAGTAGTACCCCCAGACGATGACGGGCCATTACTGCTTGAAGGAAGAATAGAGTGTGTAAATGGATTTGCAGACATTTATCCTTGCGATAATTACGATCTATTAGCAAGACTTACGTTAGACGATTTGAGCGCATCTGGCAATAATGATATATGGGGTTGGACAGATCCTCTGGACAGCAGAGAATATGCCCTTGTAGGAACCAGGCAGGGAACC
>JALZVV010000174.1 GCA_023299935.1 Dokdonia sp. | reverse complement strand
ATCGTTGCACCATTCGTGCAGGTCGGAACTTACCCGACAAGGAATTTCGCTACCTTAGGACCGTTATAGTTACGGCCGCCGTTTACTGGGGCTTCATTTCAGATCTTCGCCGAAGCTAAACCCTCCATTTAACCTTCCAGCACCGGGCAGGTGTCAGGCCTTATACATCATCTTTCAATTTAGCAAAGCCCTGTGTTTTTGATAAACAGTCGCCTGGATCTTTTCACTGCGGCCCACCAAATTAATGATGGGCGACTCTTCTCCCGAAGTTACGAGTCTATTTTGCCTAGTTCCTTAGCCATGAATCTCTCGAGCCCCTTAGAATTCTCATCCCAACTACCTGTGTCGGTTTACGGTACGGGCTGCTTCTCTCGCTTTTCTTGGAACCACTTACTTACTTTCGCTTCGACCGAAGTCTAAGCTCAGCGTACATTTCCGTCAGTACGCAAGTATCTGGGCAATCCGTCACTTTTATTGAGAGCAGGTACAGGAATATTAACCTGTTGTCCATCGACTACCCCTTTCGGGTTCGCCTTAGGTCCCGACTAACCCTCAGCTGATTAGCATCGCTGAGGAAACCTTAGTCTTTCGGGGAGGGGGTTTCTCGCCCCCTTTATCGTTACTTATGCCTACATTTTCTTTTCTATACGTTCCACAATGCCTTACAGCACAACTTCTACACATATAGAATGCTCCCCTACCACTTATAACTAATGTTATAAATCCATAGCTTCGGTAATATGTTTATGCCCGATTATTATCCATGCAAAACCGCTCGACTAGTGAGCTGTTACGCACTCTTTAAATGAATGGCTGCTTCCAAGCCAACATCCTAGCTGTCTAAGCAGTTTCACCTCGTTAGTTCAACTTAACATATATTTGGGGACCTTAGCTGATGGTCTGGGTTCTTTCCCTCTCGGACATGGACCTTAGCACCCATGCCCTCACTGCTGGATAACATTTTATAGCATTCGGAGTTTGTCAGGAATTGGTAGGCGGTGAAGCCCCCGCATCCAATCAGTAGCTCTACCTCTATAAAATTTTAATCCAACGCTGCACCTAAATGCATTTCGGGGAGTACGAGCTATTTCCGAGTTTGATTGGCCTTTCACCCCTACCCACAGGTCATCCAAAGACTTTTCAACGTCAACTGGTTCGGTCCTCCACTGTATGTTACTACAGCTTCAACCTGCCCATGGGTAGATCACTCGGTTTCGCGTCTACTACTACTAACTATGCGCCCTATTAAGACTCGCTTTCGCTCCGGCTCCATACCTAAAGTATTTAACCTCGCTAGAAACAGTAACTCGTAGGCTCATTATGCAAAAGGCACGCCGTTACACAGTAAATGTGCTTCGACCGCTTGTAGGCGTACGGTTTCAGGTTCTATTTCACTCCCTTACTTAGGGTACTTTTCACCTTTCCCTCACGGTACTAGTTCACTATCGGTCTTTCAGGAGTATTTAGCCTTACCGGATGGTCCCGGTGGATTCATACAGGATTACTCGTGTCCCGCACTACTCAGGGTACTGCTATATTATCTTCGCTTACCTATACTAGACTATCACTATCTTCGGTTCGTCTTTCCAAACGATTCTAGTTAACTCAGATTCTAATCTCGCAGCCCTACAACCCCAATATTGCCGTAACAACATTGGTTTGGGCTAATCCGCGTTCGCTCGCCACTACTAACGGAATCACTATTGTTTTCTCTTCCTATGGTTACTTAGATGTTTCAGTTCACCACGTTTGCCCCCTTGCGGGTACTATACCTTCAGTATAGTGGGTTGCCCCATTCGGAAATCTACGGATTATAAGGTATGTGCCCCTACCCGTAGCTTATCGCAGCTTATCGCGTCCTTCATCGCCTCTGAAAGCCTAGGCATCCGCCATACGCCCTTATTTAGCTTATTGTACTTTTTGTTTATATCATCGCTGACATAACAAGCTCTTTATTAATTTAATATTATAAAATAGTCATTAAACTTACGTCTAACTCTCTATCTTGATTCTTTACGATATCATTTTACCAATATGTCAATGAACTGTATCATAGTATCAAGATTTCAGTACTCTGTACTTAGTCTTTTACTAATTACTTAATACTGATTACTCAGTACTAAATATTGTGGAGAATATCGGAGTCGAACCGATGACCTCTTGCGTGCAAGGCAAGCGCTCTAGCCAGCTGAGCTAATCCCCCATATACTAGTAGTTAGTATATAGTAGAAAGTAGTTAGTACTTTAACCACTACTCAAACTTCTAGAATTTCCTTTTTCTAATTAATATACTATTGATTCGAGAAATGTAGTCTTGGGCAGACTCGAACTGCCGACCTCTACATTATCAGTGTAGCGCTCTAACCAGCTGAGCTACAAGACTATTACATAGCTTCTCTCACCTATATTAAATAGATTGTTTTTTAAAATTAACAGCAAAGAGTAAAACTTCCTTTTGTAACTCACCATCTTTCTCTAGAAAGGAGGTGTTCCAGCCGCACCTTCCGGTACGGCTACCTTGTTACGACTTAGCCCTAGTTACCAGTTTTACCCTAGGCGGCTCCTCACGGTGACCGACTTCAGGCACTCCCAGCTTCCATGGCTTGACGGGCGGTGTGTACAAGGCCCGGGAACGTATTCACCGGATCATGGCTGATATCCGATTACTAGCGATTCCAGCTTCA
>JALZVV010000173.1 GCA_023299935.1 Dokdonia sp. | reverse complement strand
AAAAGGAGGTCATACCAATAAAAAGTGCACTCCAAGAAGCTCCTATAAAAGCTCCTGTAGGTTTATTGTCAAAGGGCTTGTTTTCTTCTTTACTCGTTGTTGTTGTTTTACTCAAATTTTCCATATTTACTATTGTTTGATTATTTACTGTTTGTTTAACTTTTTGAGTGTGGTATTATGATTTTTTAGCCCGTATTATGCACAGACTCAATGATCTCTTTTTTAGTTACTAAATCTCCACAGGAGTAACAATGAGGTAAATGTGCATAATTTGTAGTCTCACAGCTATCGCAATCTTTAAAGAGCTGGAGGCCACAGTGACGACAATAAGTGGTTACTTTAAATTTTCCAGACATTCCTTTTTTACCACCGCTCTGGTGTAGTTCATTTATGAGATAATCTTTACCACAACTAGGACACATGTGATTTTCTAAGGCTTTCTCTGCAACTTCTTCCTTAATTTGTTGAGAACGCGCTGCGGTGGATTGCTGTAGCTCTTCTTTCTTTCTTTTGATAAAGGCTTGTAATGATCGTATGGCATAAATCCCTAAAAACAAAGAGAGTAAAATGCCAATCGCATATCGCACATAGCCTCCATAACTAGGAAGATAAGGCACCAACCCAACAAAAAATGCATAGAACGAGAAGAACACAAACCCTCTAAATAATGGCCAGTAAATATGTTTTCTTCTTTTAACTAGCATCCAGATTCCCAGTAATAGAACAGGAAATACAAATAGCAATCGTTTTAAAAATACCTTGAGCTCAAAGGAATGCACTGCTTGTGAATACATCTCATAAACCTGATCCATTTCTTCATCAATGAGCCTCTGTCTGTTAAGACTTAAGACACGCAACTCCTGTATTGAGGCTTCTTTGCTTGTTTTTTCTCGTTGATAAGTAGTTATTATTTCTTGGATGGAATCCATAATTAGGTTGCGCTTGCGTACCTCAATATCTAGAGATGACGACTGTGTCGCTCTCCTTGTAGATATCCAAGACTTAAAGGAACTACGCTCTTGTTTCAGAGTGGTGGAGGCCAAATCTAGATTTAACTGCAACGCATTTTTATCGCTGATTATATCCCGAATAGAATCCTGAACCGCATTGTTTAAAAGCCTGTATTTATGTACTTCGGTTGCTGTTTCAAAATCTTGAAGGTTTGGGCGATGAGCCGTCTCATCTAAATCTCCAATAATCCTATTAGCAAGCCCTATTAAAAAGATAGCCAGGGCTATACTTATGAGGTAATGAATAAGCTTCTTTGTTCTCGTTAATTTCTTGTTATTAAATTCCATGCTTGTATTGTTTGATTACAGGACAAATATGCATTCAGTTTTGAGTCAATACAAGCATAGTTTTAATAAAAACTTATGATATTATTATATTAAATTATTCATTACTTCCATTATTTATTACATTTATATCTAATTTAACTTATGATATATAATGGACGTATATTCTATCATTAATCAATTTTCTCCAGAAGAAAATACCGCATTCAAGGCCTACTTAGGGGCAAAAAACAAACGCACAGACACAAAAAATATCCAATTATATGCGCTATTAAAAAAAGGAACACCCACAAAAGATATAGATACACTGCTGTATGGCCATCCTAATAGAAATGCCTATCACGCCTTATCTAAAAGATTACAGGATAGTCTCATTGATTTTATCGCCTCTCGCAGTTTTGAACGAGAGACTTCTGAGGATATGGAAGTTTTTAAATGGATTCTAACCGCCAGAATTCTCTATGAGCAAAACATCCCTAAACCTGCTAGAAAATTACTCTTAAAAGCATCAAAAAAGGCCAAAGACCTCGACTTATACGCCGCTTTAATAGAAAGTGACCACACTCAATTACAATACAGTCATTTACATCCAGAAATAGATTTAAATGCGTTAACAAAAACAACTCAGGAAAACAGGAAGATATTCCTACAACAGGAACAGCTCAACCTGGCATATGCACATATCAAACGGGCACTCACATTAGACGAGCAATTGCTTACACTAGGAATACAACAAACCATAGAAAATATTTTTGCAAGATTTGATATTAATCTTGATAGTCGTTTCACATATAAATCCCTTTATCAACTATTAGAGATTATCAATACAGGGGCACACCTTGATCATAACTTTGATACTGCCCTACCATTTATATCAAAAATTTATGGTTTGATACAAGAGAAAAAAGGGAGGCAAGAAAAACAGCAGTACTACCATATCCAAGTACTCTATTTTATGGCTAATGCACACTTTAGAGTTAGAGATTTTAGTACAGCAAATACCTATCTACATACAATGAAAGAAGAATTAGCTGTTGCTAAACCCGTTCTTAAAAAACACTTTACAGCAAACTACCTGCTGGTTTATTCTTTAACGCTTAATTACAGTAACCAAGCTAAAGAAGCCATTGCAATACTAGAAAGCTTCCTTCAAAAGAATAAAAAAAACGTGCTCAATCCAGATTGCACACTAGCCTTAACGGTCTACTACACGCAACAAGAGCAATTCAAAATGGCACTGACAACATTAAATACTTTACGACACACAGACTCTTGGTATGAAGAGCGACACGGACTGGACTGGCTCATAAAAAAAGATCTTATAACGCTTATTCTATTTTATGAATTAGAATACCTAGACCTAGTTCAATCGTATCTCAGAAGAATTAATCGTAAATACAGGAGTATCATAAATTCAGAAAAACGATTAAAGAACTTCATAACGGTATTTAATCACATCTATAAAGACCCTGCTGTTGTTAATGAATCACGCTTTCGCGAAAGCGTAAAAAACCTCTTCACCAGAGATTCTCTCAAAGACGAAGACATTTTTATGCTGAGTTTCTTTGCTTGGATAAAGGCTAAATTAAACGATCAACCTCTTTACCAAACCACCCTTAGCTCGTTGTGATTTTCTTAACAAGAAAACAAGCTTTTGATTAGTAACTTGTCCTCTCAAAACCAACCTAATGAAAAATAAATTTATATACATTTTATGTCTATTTCTTGCTATTACAATTGTGAGTTGTGGAGCTTCTCAATCTAAAGTAAAAGATAAAGCGACTGCTGCCAAAAGCAAGGACAAAGACAAGAAAAATGCGATTAAACCTTACAAAAAGATAATTACTAAGGACGCTAAAACTGATGAAGGTCTTTTTACCGTACACAAATTAGACGATAAGTATTTTTATGAGATTCCAGATTCCCTTTTTGGACGCGAAATGCTTATGGTTACACGTATTGCAAAAACGGCTAACGGCCTTGGTTTTGGTGGTGGAAAACAAAATACTTCTGTCCTAAGATGGGAAGTAAAGGATAAGAAAGTCCTACTTAGAGTGGTGTCGCATCAGGTCTTTGCTGCAGACTCTCTCCCTATTTCTGAAGCCGTTAAAAATAGCAATTTTGAACCTGTTCTTTTTGCTTTTGACATAAAAGCGTATAACAAAGATACCATCTCAGGTAACCGAAATACCGTTATAGATGCTAGTGATTTATTTAAAACAGATGTAAAACCACTAGGATTACCACAACGACGACGTAAAGCTCTTAAAGTAACGAAGCTAGATGGAAAACGCTCGTATATCGATACCATTCGTGCGTATCCCCAGAATATAGAAGTGCGCAGTGTAAAAACATATAGTGGCAGTGACTTACCTTCTAATAATGCAACAGGAACGCTTTCTCTTTTAATGAGTAATTCAATGATTTTACTACCAGAAGTTCCCATGCAACGTAGGATTTTTGATGAGCGCGTAGGTTGGTTTGGACGTGGCCAAATCGATTATGGTTTAGACGCTCAAAAAAGTAAAACAATACGATATCTAGACCGCTGGCGCCTAGAAGTAAAAGATGAAGATATGGCTGCCTTTAAACGAGGAGAGCTGGTTGAACCTAAAAAGCAAATCGTTTACTATATAGATCGCGCTACTCCTAAAAAATGGGTGCCGTTTATCAAGCAAGGTATAGAAGACTGGCAAGTTGCCTTTGAAGCGGCAGGATTTAAAAATGCTATTATAGCCGCAACCCCGCCTACTAAAGAAGAAGATCCAGATTGGAGCCCAGAAGATGTACGATATAGTGTAGTACGCTATCTAGCCTCTCCTATTCCTAATGCAAATGGACCTCACGTGAGTGACCCAAGATCAGGAGAAATTCTAGAAAGCGACATTAACTGGTATCATAATGTGATGACCCTATTACATAACTGGTTTTTTGTACAAACAGCAGCCATAAACCCAGAAGCACGCGGTAACGAATTTAAGGATGAAATTATGGGACGCCTTATACGTTTTGTAAGCTCGCACGAAGTAGGACATACACTAGGTCTTCCTCATAATATGGGTAGTAGTGTTGCTTATCCAGTAGAAAAACTGCGTGACCCAGAGTTCACTAAAAAATTTAGTACTGCGCCTTCTATAATGGATTATGCCCGCTTTAATTATATCGCTCAACCTGGAGATGGCGATGTAGCTCTTATGCCCAATATTGGTGTTTATGATAAATATTCCATTAAATGGGGTTATCGACCTATTCCAGAAGCTGGAAATGCTGCCGATGAAAAGAAAACACTAGACGGATGGATATTAGAACACGCAGGTGATCCTAGGTATAGATTTGGAAGACAACAACGAGGAGTTATCGACCCTAGTTCCCAAACAGAAGATTTAGGAGACGATGCTATGAAAGCCAGTGCTTATGGAATTGCAAATCTTAAACGTATTATCCCTAATCTCATTACCTGGACTGGAGAAGAAGGGCAAAACTATGAGCAATTAGATGATATGTACGGTCAAGTACTTTCTCAATACAACCGCTATATGGGTCATGTAACTGCAAATGTGGGTGGAGTATATGAAAACTATAAAACTTTTGATCAAGAAGGGGCTGTGTATATCCATGTCGCCAGAGCCAAACAAAAGGAAGCCCTCGCCTTCTTACAATCCAATCTTTTTAGCACTCAAAATTGGCTAATAAATGAAAATATCTTTGATAAAATAGAATCTGCCGGAAGTGTAGAACGTCTAAGACGTTTTCAAACACGCACGCTTAACAACCTATTAGATTTTGGAAGGCTAGCCAGAATGATAGAAAACGAAGCGCTTAATGGATCAAATGCTTACACATTTATGGAGATGATGGAAGATACTCGCAAAGGTTTGTTTAGTGAAGTTGAATCCAGATCAAACATAGACATATACCGTCGTAATTTACAACGTGCCTACATTGAACGCATGGAATATCTAATGACAGAGGAGCAAGGAGCTGCTTCGCGTTTTAGTTCCAGAACAAATATAGATGTTAGTCAGAGTGATATACGTGCTGTAGTGAGAGCAGAACTTAAAGCGCTGAAAAATAGCTTAACTAAAAAAGGTAAACGCGATCGAATGAGTGAAATTCATCTGGAAGACCTTGTAGAGAGAATTAATCTTATTCTTGATCCTAAGGATTAAATACTAATTGTATTTAATATATAAAGCCGACAGTTCCAAGAACTGTCGGCTTTTTTATGTACGTACATATAGAGTTGTCAAAGTATACACTTATAACAATATTAGAACAGCGTAAAAAGAAAATACCACTCCCAATATTACACTACCTTTTGGCTTAGGTAGCCCAATCGTTAGATTAGGTATTGACAGTGGTATTAAAAACTAACTGAAATATAAGACTAAGGCACGACCCATTCCTTACAGATTTAAGGAGCAAGAAAAGTTAAAAAATGAAGATTTAACATTTGCCTTTTAAGAACACGCTTTATTTCAATACGTTACATTAAATGGCCTAGACTTAAATATCACAATTATAAGTTAATAAGAATAACAGATTAAACCCTAGCTATCTTTTACAGTCCTATATACAAACAATAAAACATAAACTATGAAAAAATTAGCAATTATAGCAATGGCCCTTATCACATTAACGGCAACAGCTCAGCGAGTTGGAGAAGAAAGAGGAGAAAGAGGACAGCAAAATTTAAGCGCAGAGGAAGTGGCATCACTCCAAACGAAAAGAATGACTTTAGCCCTCGTACTTTCTGATGTCCAAATCAAGAAAGTGCATAAAATAAATCTAGAACAAGCAGAAAAACGAAAAGCAATGCGAGAAGCTCGCAATAACAAAAAGGGAGATGCTAAATCAGAGAACGTGCGTTTTGCCCAACGCAAAAAATTATTAGATGAGCGTATTGCCGTACAAAATAAAATGAAAGACATCCTAGATGAAGAACAGTTTACTTTATGGCGTAAAATGTCCCAAAGAATGGATAGAGGAAAAGGAAGAAGAGCTGGGAAAAATGGAAAACGAAAAGATGGTAAACGTGGGGATAATGAAAAAGGAGGTAGAAGTTAATCAACTATTCTTTTACAAACAGGGTGAGCTTTACAAAAAGCTTACCCTTTTATTTTTTATAAGCTTTGCGCTACTTTGGCTACAACTGCAATAGTCTTATCTAAATCTGCATACGAAAGGGCGTCAGTAATGAACCAAGTTTCATAGGCACTGGGAGCAATATAAATACCCTCCTTAAGTAAGCCGTGAAAGAACTTCTTAAACGTTTCATTATCACCCTGAGCCGCAGTCTTAAAATCAATCACCGCAACTGGCGAAAAATGTACGGAAATCATAGACCCGATCCGGTTAATGGTGTGTACTACGTTATGCTCTTCTAGAGCAGTTTTTATACCACGATGGAGATAAGCCGTTTTCTCCTCTAGACGATTAAAGAGTGCTGTATCATTATCTATTGCTGTAAGCATAGCAAGTCCCGCAGCCATAGCCAGCGGATTGCCACTCAAGGTACCAGCCTGATAAACGGGCCCTAATGGAGCTAGATGGTTCATTATTTCTTCTCTTGCCGCAAAGGCACCTACAGGTAGCCCGCCACCTATTACTTTCCCAAAGGTTACAATATCTGCACTTACTTTCTTTAATTCTTGAACGCCTCCTTTGGCCAGTCTAAAGCCTGTCATCACCTCATCAAAAATAAGCAGGGTATTGTTTGCAGAACATAGTTCTCGTAGGCCTTCTAAAAACCCTTCTATAGGAGGAATACATCCCATATTCCCTGCAACGGGTTCTATAATTACTGCTGCTATTTCATTGGGATTGGCATCAAAAAGGGCTTGTACACTGTCTATATTATTATAATCTGCCAGTAAAGTATCCTTGGCCGTTCCTTGCGTTACTCCAGGACTATTAGGTGCTCCAAAGGTGACTGCTCCACTTCCCGCTTGTATCAAAAAAGAGTCTGAATGCCCATGATAACAGCCTGCAAACTTGACAATTTTATCTCTCTTTGTATAGCCTCTCGCCAGTCTAATGGCGCTCATACAGGCTTCTGTCCCGCTATTTACAAAACGTATTTTATCAATACCGGGAACCATAGCCACGGCAAGACTAGCTATTTGAGTTTCTATCTCTGTAGGCATCCCAAAAGAAGTGCCCTTCTGGGCTTTATCAACCACCGCTTGAACAACGGGTTCATAAGCGTGTCCTAAGATCATAGGACCCCAAGAATTTATGTAGTCTATAAGCTGGTTACCATCTTCATCATAGAGATAGGCTCCTTTTGCTTCTTTTACAAAAATAGGGTCTCCTCCTACCGCCTTAAAGGCTCGCACAGGACTATTCACCCCACCAGGGATTACTTTTTGCGCTTCGGCAAAAAGTGCACTGCTTCTTTTATAAATCATAGTTTAATTTCGACCTTCATAAGGTTGTACATAGAGGACTTGACCAGGAAAAATTTCATCACCATCTAAACCATTGATTTTTTTCAAATCTTCAACACTTATTTTATACTTCTTAGAGAGACGGTATAGTGTTTCACCCTGTTCAACGGTATGCTGATTATTATTGGTGGTTACTTTTTTGTAATCTTTTTCACTCTTTCCTAATACCTCCCCATCATATCGATATAATTGGTATTTCTCCACCAGACGTATCAACTTATCGGGATATTTAGTATCCGTAGCATAGCCAGCTGCTTTAAGGCCTTTTGCCCATCCTTTATAATCGTCTTTAGGTAATTTAAAAAGACTAGAATAGCGTCCTCTATTGGTTAAAAATAGGGAATGATCACGATAAGAGAATTTATCTAAACTATACTTTCTAAAACACTCACCTTGTTCATCATCATCGTGATAAACTACTGCACCTTTCCAATCGTGACATTTTATTCCAAAATGATTATTTGCTTTTCGCACAAGCTCACCATTTCCAGCACCAGACTCAAGTATACCTTGTGCTAATGTAATGCTAGCAGGAATACCATATTGGCGCATTTCCTCCTGAGCAATCTGAGCATATTCCTGAACATAGGCACTCACATTGTCTACAGGTACAGGGTTTACCTCTGCAGGCTCGTCTATAGGCTCCTCTTTAGATGGAGATACTGTTTTATCTTGGTCAGTAGTTGTAGATATTACTTTTTTACTACCACCACAACTGGCAAGCAAAAAAGAAGCTACAAAAAGCATAAATAATAAGCGTAGTTTCATTCTTTATCTTTAATTATGGGCAAGCCCTTTTGCAATAGTTTTTGGTTCATCCCACGAATGCCTTGAAGGCCTCCGGTATGAATTGCTAAAATACGAGAATTTGGCGGGAAATATCCCTTCTCCACAAGGTCTAAAACACCATACATCATCTTGCCTGTATAGACCGGGTCAAGAGGTACAGTATAGGAATAGTTAAATGCATTGATGAACTCAATTAACTCCGTATTTACTTTAGCATAACCTCCAAAATGATAGTCTTTTATGAGTTTCCAATTGGTTTTAGCGGTCCATTTTTTTATTTCATCCTGTAAAAAATCTCCTTTTAAGGCTGGAAAACCTAACACTTTCTGATATTCCTTTGAGGATTCAATAATTCCGCTTATCGTTCCTCCTGTACCCACTGGACAACAGACATAATCAAAACGCGGTCCCTTTGTATCTAAAATTTCTTTACATCCTTCTATGGCTAGTGCATTCGTACCCCCTTCGGGCAAAATATAAGTTTCGGGATATTTGAGAAGTAGTTCTGATGTAAAAGCTTTTTCTTCTTTCCGTTTATAGACACTTCTGGAAACAAACTCCAGTTGCATACCACAAGAAACTGCCGTTGCTAGTGTATGGTTTTGTGCCAAGGTTTTTTCTAGATTTTCACCTAGTTCTTCTCCTCTAATTATGCCTATAGTCTCCAGCCCTTCTATACTACCTGCAATAGCGGTTGCTGCTATATGATTAGAATAAGCACCTCCAAAAGTGAGTAAAGATTTATAGTTGTTCGCTTTCGCGAAAGCGATATTGTATTTTAACTTTCTATATTTATTACCCTGTATCACTGGATGCACAAGGTCTTCGCGCTGAATGCACAAATTTATATTATCATGTAGTTTAATTTCTTGAATCAATCCAGTACATATATACGCCAGCAAAAGTACACTGGTAATTACAAAAAGCGGAGAAAACTCCAGATCTTTTTCTTCTTAAGATAGGTTAGATTAGTCTCATTTTGATAAGCTTCTCGTTCAAAAGATATGTTGCGATATGCACTGTAGCTATTCTTATATTGTATCAATCGCACCAAGTACTCTATCCCGTAAATTAAGAAGAACGGAAGTATCAATAACTCGAGCTGTTGTCGCAAATGTATACGCTCGTGATTAAGAAACACCTTGTCTTCTTTCAAAACTTTATGCTTCATTACTATAAAAGGCCATAGGGTAATCCCTACAAACTTATTGCGCAATATATATTTATTTACTACTAAAAACATATTCAAATGTATTTCATTACCAGCAAGTTGCGATACTATTACATTAATAGTTATTTACGTAATTATTAACAATTACTTTAATAGCAAGTATCGAGCCAGTCTCCTTATCTTTGTTATATGGGCTTTGCAAAAAAACACATCCCGCTAGAAGAAGGCGATTTCTACCTCACCCCAGAAGGTTATAAATGTTTTACAGAACAATATCATCTCAAAAGAGGCTATTGTTGTGAGAGCGGTTGCCGCCATTGCCCTTATGGATATAACAAAAAGACCAATCGTCAATAATGATGACATTTAAAGAACAACTACTTCAAGGAATCCCATCTAAACTTCCTGAGATAAAAACCTACGATCCCAAGGTTAATCACGCTCCTAAGCGTAAAAAAATACTTACTCCAGAAGAAGAAGAGCTCGCTTTGCGCAATGCCCTGCGCTATTTTGATCCCAAACACCACCCTGTACTTCTTCCAGAATTTAAAGGGGAACTTGATACCTATGGCCGCATTTATATGTATCGCTATAGACCTGATTATAAAATCTATGCCAGACCTATAAACGAATATCCTGGCAACAGTGAGCAAGCAAAAGCCATTATGCTTATGATCCAGAACAATCTAGATCACGCCGTAGCCCAGCATCCTCATGAACTCATTACTTATGGCGGGAATGGCGGTGTTTTTAGTAACTGGGCACAGTATAGACTTAGCATGCAATACCTAGCTCAGATGAATGATGAGCAAACCTTAGTAATGTATTCTGGACACCCTATGGGATTATTCCCTTCACATAAGGATGCACCGCGAGTAGTGGTTACTAACGGAATGATGATTCCTAATTACTCGCAACCTGATGATTGGGAAAAATTCAATGCCCTAGGAGTTACTCAATATGGGCAAATGACTGCGGGTAGTTATATGTATATTGGCCCTCAAGGCATTGTTCACGGCACAACTATTACAGTTTTAAACGCGTTTAGAAAAATAGGAAAGTCTCCGCAAGGCGGACTTTTTGTTACCTCTGGCTTAGGAGGTATGAGTGGCGCTCAACCTAAAGCAGGAAATATTGCTGGATGTATTACCGTATGCGCAGAGGTTAACCCCAAAGCCGTATATACGAGACATTCTCAAGGCTGGGTAGATGAGGTAATTACAGACACATCGACTCTTGTTATCAGAGTACAAGAAGCCCAAGCTACAAAAGAAACCGTTTCTATCGCTTACCAAGGCAATGTTGTAGAAGTTTGGGAAGCCTTTGACCAGCATAACATACATATCGATATTGGTAGCGACCAGACATCACTACATAATCCTTGGGCAGGCGGCTATTATCCTATGGATTATAGTTTTGAAGAAGCAAATGAGATGATGGCAAATGATGTAGAGCGCTTTCACGAAAGCATAAAAAGCACCCTTAGACGCCATGCGGCAACAGTAAATAAGCATACTGCAAAAGGCACTTACTTTTTTGATTACGGCAATGCCTTTTTATTAGAAGCCTCTCGGTCTGGCGCAGATATCTTTGCCGAAAATGGCATTGATTTTAAATACCCTAGCTACGTTCAAGATATTATGGGCCCTATGTGTTTTGATTATGGGTTTGGTCCTTTTAGATGGGTGTGTGCTTCTGGCAATCCAGAAGATTTAGTAAAGACAGATGCTATTGCCTGCGAAGTTCTCGAAAGACTTGCCAAGCAGGCTCCTGACGAAATACAACAACAAATGCAGGACAATATCCAATGGATTAAAGGTGCCCAAGAAAATAAATTGGTAGTAGGCTCACAAGCCCGAATTCTCTATGCAGATGCACAAGGCCGCATGGAAATTGCAAAAGCCTTTAATGACGCCATTGCACAAAAAACTATTGGACCTGTAATCCTAGGGCGTGATCATCACGACGTATCGGGCACGGACTCTCCGTATAGAGAAACAAGTAATATTTATGACGGAAGTCGCTTTACTGCAGATATGGCCATACATAATGTTATAGGAGATAGTTTTAGAGGAGC
>JALZVV010000172.1 GCA_023299935.1 Dokdonia sp. | reverse complement strand
TATTACCAATTGGATTAGATTGCATATCTTTTGGATATGAAAAATATCAATATAATTCTCAGCCTTTTAGTACTTACTTGTTTTTCTTGCTATGAAAAACCAGAAGTATCTCTAGATGTTAAGGATAGTGCTTTAATTCCGTTGCCTACAGAAGTGGAGACGTATTCACAAGCGTTTGTCTTGGATCAGGAGACCGTATTATACACGAGTTCTGATGAGGGATTATATGCTGCCAATGAGTTTTCCAGCTCTCTAGCATCAACGAGTAATCAAACAATACCGGTGCGTATTGCAATGGATATATCTAAACCCAATGCGATACACTTTGTGGTTGATAAGGATTTTCTTCAATTATCTTCTAAGGAGGCATATACCTTAAGTGTTAATGAGCAGCGCATACTGCTCACTTCCGGAACGCAGGAAGGACTTTATAGAGGTGTACAAACTTTGAAACAGCTTATGCCTTTTGTAGGGCTTAAAATTGCTGAAAGGAAAGAATTGATATGGGCAATTCCAGGATGTGAAATTAAAGATTCACCCGTTTTAGCATATCGTGGAGCGATGTTAGATGTAGCAAGGCATTTCTTCTCAGTAAAGGATGTAAAACGATATATTGATCTATTGTCATTATACAAGATAAACACTCTGCATTTACATCTTGCAGATGATCAAGGCTGGCGTATAGAAATTACATCCTGGCCTAAACTTACCGAAATAGGAGGGAGCACAGCCGTAGGAGGAGGATCGGGAGGATATTATAGTCAAGAGGATTATAAGGATATAGTTGCTTATGCCACACAAAAACATATTACAGTTATTCCAGAAATCGATATGCCAGGGCATACTAATGCAGCGCTAGCTTCGTATCCAGAACTCAACTGCAACGGAAAAGCAACGGAGCTCTACACAGGAATGAGGGTAGGGTTTAGTAGTTTATGTGTAGATAAAGAAGTGACGTATACTTTTGTAGATGATGTCATAAGGGAATTGGCTGCGATTACACCTGGCAACTACATTCATTTAGGCGGTGATGAATCTCATGCAACTTCAAAAAAGGATTACAGCACTTTTTTACAAAAGGTATTTCCTATCGTAAATAAGTACAATAAGCAAGTTATGGGTTGGGAGGATATACAGAGCGCGGGTATTGATTCTAGTACGATAATCCAGCATTGGACAGATGAGAAGAAGGGAATTGCTGCTGCAGCACAGGGAGCTAAGGTTGTGTTATCACCAGCTCCATATACGTATCTAGATATGAAATATGATGATAGTACCAAACTAGGTCTAACCTGGGCAGGCGCTATTTCTATAGAAAAAGCTTATGAATGGGAGCCCTTAGAATCTTTGTCTACTACTTATAGGGACCAAATCATCGGGATAGAATCTCCGTTATGGAGTGAGACCGTTTCTACAATACAGGATATTGAGTTTATGGCCTTCCCTAGAATTATTGGTCATTCAGAATTAGGGTGGAATGGGAAAACCCGTAAAGATAAAACGGAGTATTATAAAGACTTAAAAAAAGATTTAAAAAGACTTGATAGAAGAAATGTCAACTATAAAAAGTAAGCAATATTCCTACAAGGAATAGCTTTAGAGTCTTTTTTAATTTTTTTATGCTTGATTAGAATATTTAAACTTGTAATCCAAGACGCTGCTTCCAGAAGAGAATTAAATTGTTCTGTTTTTGTGCCATCTTTCTTTATTCTACTCCAGAAGGATTCTTTGCTCGCAGGCACGGTGGCGAAACCTATGAACTGTTGCTCTTCACCTAAAAATTGGGATAGAACATTTTTATTCACTGTATAATTGTTCAGTCTATGCGAGATATAACCAATATGTTTTTGTGCACCATAATGGCCTACAACGAGAAATAGCAGCAGCTCAGTCATAGATTTATCAAAAACAACATTAGTATCTACTTCTGAGACAACAAAAGCTTCGTAGAAATAAAATGTGCCAAATGGAAGGATGTAAGTGTCTTCAAGAGTATATGGTAAATTATGAGTCGTTTTTGTCTTTTTCATAGCTAAGTATATTCTGCTATCGTAAAAATATATTAATCAATAATGTAAATTTATTGTTAATGGGATCTAGCCTTATTTATGAAGATGAAAATGCATATACTATCGATAAAATGCATAAAAAATCGAATTTCAAATAGAAGTTCATTTGAAAGTTATCTAGAGATATAAGGAATCATCCTTACTCGAGACTATTAAGGCATTTGCCCAGTTTGCAGCTTCTACTAGATTTGTGAATTTCTTTAGTCTTGAAGAGAAAAACAACTTTTCTAGCACTACATTAACGGCGCTTTCTTTTGTATACGTAACTACGGCCATACCTTTCAATACGTGACGCGCAGAGAAAAATTTGAGCCAGTCTTGTGGTACAAAGGAGTAGTTGTGTATTCTATTAGATACGTAGGCAATATTGGGGTTCTCCCCATAATGCTCATAGGCCAAATTAATTACTGTCTCAGCTAATTCCCAGTTAAAAAGCACTTCTTTATTAATTTCTGAGATAATGAAATTTTCAAAAAAGTAAAAAGTACCAAATTCCAGAATGAATACATTCTCTAATTCAAAATTAAGTTCTGATTCAATTACAAGCATAGAACCATAAGGTACAAAGTGCTCGTTGATATTGCAAGTGAATCAAGCTCTTAATTACAGCCTCCTGTAAACCCAGTGGCATCAAAGGAAGTTGTTATAATACCTGTTTGTTCATCTACAATTGCCTGTATAACGAGCTCATTAATACCGCTACCATCTCGTTTAGGACTGCAATACTCAAATAAATAGAAGCTATTAGCCTGACCTGCAACATTATTTGATACTTCATTAAATACCGTAACTAACTCATCGCTATTTTCGGCAAAAACGCTTCCGTCTTTACCAATAAGATTGAGTATCATCTCATCAATTTCTTGTCCTAGACCGATAGTAAAGTATGAGATGTTCTCATTAGCATTAGTCACACTACTCAAAGCCTCCTCTTGGGTATAGCGTGCGGCTTGATCTGTTCCATCTGTAAATAAAACGACTGAACTCGCACTAAAAATATCTTGAGATTCAAAAAAAGTAAGGATACTCTCAGCGGTTTCCGTAACTTTAATAACAGCGCCATAAAGATCCGTTGAGGTATCGTTGCTTATATCAT
>JALZVV010000171.1 GCA_023299935.1 Dokdonia sp. | reverse complement strand
CATTTTCCTGCAACGGTTGGTTGCAGGAAAATGTTTTTAAACTTATAGTTTTAAAGAACAACGAGTAATATGGAACAGTTATTAGAAAATTTTTCGCTAGACTTATTTGTTAAGCAAACGATTCTTTTCCTTGTATTGATTTTTTTATTAGTAAAATTTGCATGGAAACCTATCTTAACGGCGCTTAATGATCGTGAAGAGAGTATTCAGGGAGCACTAGATGCTGCAGAAGATGCTAAAAAGGAAATGGCAAATCTGCAAGCAGATAATGAGAAGCTTTTAAAAGAAGCACGTGCAGAGCGTGAGTCTATGCTTAAAGAAGCAAGAGATATGAAGGCTAAAATGATTGAGGATGCAAAGAGCGAAGCAAAGCTAGAAGCAGATAAGATGATAGAAAGAGCGCAGGGCGCTATTGATGCAGAGCGCAAAAGCGCAATAGCAGATCTTAAGAGTCAAGTAGCTTCACTTTCTGTAGAGATTGCAGAGAAGGTAGTTAAGAACGAACTATCTGATAAGCAAAAACAATTGAGTCTTGTAGATGACCTAATTGGGAAAGCAGCCTTAAATTAATTTCCACTAAGGTGGAAATCGTATCATAATAGGAAAAGATTGAAAACAAGATTTCTGCGAAGGCGGAAATGAAAAATGAATCAATGAGTAGAGCAGCAATACGATATGCAAAAGCAGTACTTGATCTGGCAACAGATGGAGGTAATGTTGATGCTGTATTAAATGATATGAAGAGCATAAGCGCTACCTTAGAAGGGAGTAAAGACTTACGTCTTGCACTACAAAGTCCTGTGATTAAGGAAAATGATAAAAGAGCTATACTTAAAGAAGTATTTGCAAAATCATCTACAGAGACTTTAGGCTTGTTAGATATTCTTATTGACAATAAGAGAGCAACAATTTTAGGAAAGGTAGCAGAGAATTATGTAAGCCTTTACAATGAACAAAAAGGATTGCAAGTGGCAACTGTAACAACAGCAGTTGCAATTACTCCAGAATTGGAAGCAAAGGTACTGGCTAAGGTTACAGAACTTACAGGAAGTACAGATGTAAAACTGGAAAATATTGTAGACGAAAGCATTATAGGCGGTTTTGTGCTACGAGTAGGAGATACGCAATACAATGCAAGTATCGCTAGCCAGTTGAGCAAATTAAAAAGAGAATTTAGTAATAGTTTATAAATAAACTTTCGCGAACCCGCCTGACGGTAGGCAGGAGCGCTAAAATCAATAAAAATGGCAGAAGTTAAACCAGCAGAAGTTTCAGCAATTTTAAAAAAGCAGCTTGGCGGCTTTGAAGCAAGTGCTTCATTAGACGAAGTAGGAACCGTATTAACCGTGGGTGATGGTATTGCTCGTGTATACGGACTTTCTAATGCTCAATACGGAGAATTAGTAGAGTTTGATAACGGTCTTGAAGCAATCGTTCTTAACCTAGAAGAAGATAACGTAGGAGTTGTACTCTTAGGAACCTCTTCAGGGCTTAAAGAAGGAGATATTGTAAAGCGTACCCAGCGTATCGCTTCTATTAACGTAGGAGAAGGTATTGTAGGGCGTGTTGTAAACACTTTAGGTCTTCCTATAGACGGAAAAGGACCTATCTCTGGAGAGACTTATGAAATGCCATTGGAGCGTAAAGCGCCAGGAGTTGTATTTCGTGAGCCGGTAACAGAACCATTACAAACAGGTATCAAGTCTATTGATGCCATGATTCCTGTAGGTAGAGGACAGCGTGAGCTTGTTATTGGTGACCGTCAGACTGGAAAATCTACAGTTTGTATTGATACTATCCTTAATCAAAAAGAATTTTACGATGCTGGTGAGCCAGTATATTGTATATATGTTGCTGTAGGGCAAAAAGCTTCTACCGTAGCAAATATTGCTCAGGTATTAGATGATGCCGGAGCACTTGCATACACCACTATCGTTGCAGCAAATGCATCAGATCCAGCAGCAATGCAGGTATATGCACCATTTGCTGGAGCAGCAATTGGAGAGTATTTCCGTGATACAGGTCGTCCTGCATTAATCATTTATGATGATTTATCTAAGCAAGCTGTTGCCTACCGTGAGGTGTCTCTTTTATTACGTCGTCCACCGGGACGTGAGGCGTATCCTGGAGATGTATTTTATCTTCACTCTAGATTATTGGAGCGTGCTGCAAAAGTGATTAATGATGATGAGATTGCAAAAGGAATGAATGATCTTCCAGATAGTCTTAAGCCTATCGTAAAAGGAGGAGGTTCTCTCACAGCATTGCCTATTATTGAGACGCAAGCAGGAGATGTATCTGCGTATATCCCAACAAACGTAATTTCGATTACAGATGGTCAGATATTCTTAGATGGAGATTTATTTAACTCAGGTGTGCGTCCCGCAATTAACGTAGGTATTTCAGTATCTCGTGTAGGAGGTAATGCTCAGATTAAATCAATGAAGAAAGTATCAGGTACTTTAAAACTAGATCAAGCAGCTTTCCGTGAGTTAGAGGCGTTTGCTAAGTTTGGTTCTGACCTTGATGCAGCTACATTAAATGTAATTGAAAAAGGAAAACGTAACGTAGAGATCCTTAAGCAAGGTGAGAACACACCATTTACGGTAGAAGATCAAATTGCGATTATCTACGCAGGTTCTAAGAACTTATTACGTGATGTCCCTGTAAATAAAGTAAAACAATTTGAAGCTGAGTATTTAGAATTTCTAAATGCTAAGCACAGAGGTATTCTTGATACATTAAAATCAGGAAAACTTACAGATGAGGTTACAGATACTTTAGTAGCTGTTGCAAAAGACTTATCTGCTAAGTATAACTAGAAGGTTTTCGCTTTCGCGAAAAAGTTATGAGTTTGGAGTTATGAGTTCAGAGTTGGGCTCTTACTGAAACAAGTAATAGATAATTGAAATAATGGGTTTTAGAGATAGTCCTATCAGAACTAAAAGTTTTGCTTTTGCTTGTGAAATAGTACATTATTGTGATTCGTTAAAAGAGAATCGTGATTTTGAAATTGCATCACAATTACTCAAAAGTGCAACTAGTATAGGAGCTAACACAAGAGAAGCTCAACGTGGAGTCAGTAAAAAAGACTTTAAAAATAAATTTGGAATTGCTCTTAAAGAGGCAGACGAGACACTCTATTGGTTAGAAATTCTTGAATGTACTGGCAGAGAAGTTCCTGAAGGAATGAAGAAAAGATGTGAAGAGTTGATACGTATTTTGGTGTCAATTATCAAAAACTCATAACTCAACACTCATAACTCTGAACTTGAAAGATGGCAAACTTAAAGGAAATTAGAAACAGAATAGGCTCCGTATCTTCTACGATGCAGATTACCAGCGCCATGAAAATGGTATCTGCTGCAAAGTTAAAGAAGGCTCAGGATGCGATTACGGCAATGCGTCCTTATGCAGATAAGCTTACAGAACTGTTACAAAATTTAAGTGCAGGTCTTGATAGCGATTCTGGAAGTAACTACGCAGATGATCGCGAGGTGAATAAAGTACTTATTGTTGCTATATCATCTAATAGAGGACTTGCAGGAGCGTTTAACTCTAATATTGTTAAAGAAGTAAAGCGATTAACTACAGAAAAATATGCAAACCAAGAGGTGAGTTTTATTACACTGGGTAAAAAGGCTAACGATATTATTTCTAAGTCAGAAAATGTAGTTGAAAATAACAATGCTATTTTCGATGAATTAAACTTTGAAAATGTTGCCGCTATCGCCGAAGATTTGATGGAGCGTTTTAGCGCAGGTGAAGTAGATAGAATAGAAATTATCTACAATAAGTTTAAAAATGCAGCAACACAGATTGTAACTACAGAACAATTTCTTCCTATACTTCCAGTAGAGAGTGAAAATGCTTCTACGGCAGATTATATTTTTGAGCCTTCTAAACCTGAAATAGTACAAGGCTTAATCCCTAAGGCTTTAAAAACGCAATTGTTTAAAGGAATACGCGATTCTGTAGCCTCAGAGCACGGCGCACGTATGACTGCAATGCATAAGGCAACGGATAATGCGACAGAGCTTAGAGATGCTCTTAAGCTACAATATAACAAAGCACGTCAAGCAGCTATTACCAATGAGATCTTGGAGATCGTAGGAGGAGCAGAGGCTTTGAATAACTAAGATTTATAGAATACTATAGCACTAAAACCTTGCCAATTGGCGAGGTTTTTTAGTTTTAGAAAAGGAAACAATTATCGGGAGTGACCGTACGAGTGAGGTTTGCTTTTATATTTACAGAACTTTCTTCACATTATTTTGGTTTGAGTGATAAGCCCTTAGTATGATCCTTCATCTGAGGGCTTTTCTATTACTTTCTTATCTTATGGCAAGACTTTTGAATACTGTATAAAAAACACCCGTATGAAAATGCTTAAATCTATAATAACCGTTTGCATTTGTTTGTCATCATTATTACTGACACAATGTAAAAGCTCAATCCCTGCCATTGTGAATGAAGAAATCCAAACAGACTTAGAATTGCGTAATCCTGTTTTTGCGAAAGCACAACCCAGCTTTCATAAATGGGTAGCCGGTATAGAAGGCGGAGGCTCTGGAATCGCTATGGATTTTGGGTGGAATGCCCTTCCTGAGAATCTAGTAATGAAGGAAGCTTATTTTAGAAACTTATGGGCACCTATTCAGTATGGGGATCAGGGCTATATCGCCAACTTCAATGACCAGCAAAATATGCCTAAGGATATGATTATGCATGGGGATGCTACGCAAGAAGCTGTAAATACTCCTCCTGAGCCTAGAAAAACATTTCCTGTTGCGCTTACAGAGCAGCAGGTAGGCATCATTTACGAAGAGAATGGACAACTTGTCTACACCATACTTAATAACCCAATAGAGAAGCCACAGGTAGCATTACCTGCAGCGGCACCCAAGGAAAAAGGATTCTAATATTCTGTATTTATTTTCGTTACTTTTAACAAGCGAAAACAACTAACTACTTGAGCACACTTAAACGGTTTTTTCAAGACACCATTATTTATGGGCTTGCTACGGTACTGCCTAGGGTAATGGGTATTATTTTAGTGCGACTGCATACAGATGCATTGCCTCGAGAAGGCTATGCAGATGTGACTGCCTTTTATGTAGGAGCTGCATTTTTAAATATCATTTTTACTTTAGGCTTAGAAACGGCTTTCTTTAGATTTTTTGCGAAAAGTGAACACAAAGAAAAAGTCTATAGCACAACTTTTATTGCCTTAACATTAAGTACAATAATCGCAGGGATATTGGTTTTTGCCGGTCGCCACACCATTGTAGATGGCTTAGATATTCCTATATCCTATTTTTATTATTTATTAGGGATTGTGCTTCTGGATACCCTAGTGGTTGCTCCCTTTGCTTATTTAAGAGCAAGAGGAAAAGCGCTGCAGTTTACAGGAATTAAAATGGTCAATTTAGCGGTATTTGTGGGACTTAATTTCTTTTTTCTTTGGGCCATTCCTAAGTTTAATATGGTCTTTGATTGGTATGATACTCAGGATTTGAGAACCTATATTTTTATTGCCAATCTCGCTGCAAGTGCCATAACCCTATTGTTAATACTCCCTCAATTTTTTAGAGTAAAACTCATCTTTGATAAGAGCATTTTTAAAACATTGTGGCAATACGGATGGCCTATAATGGTGGCAGGTCTTGCCTATGCTGTTACAGCTCAATTGGATAAGTTATTTGTAAACAACATTAGTAAAGAAATAGGAGGCGCCTATGCTGCTTGTTATAAACTGGCGGTCTTTATGACCATTTTTATACAGGCCTTTAGATTGGGAGCAGAGCCCTTTTTCTTTAATCAGGCCAAAGAAAAGAACGCTCCAACAACCTATGCCATTATCCTCAAATATTTTGTGATTGTAGGCGCACTTGGTTTTGTCTTGATTACTGTTTTTGTAGACCTTATTAAAAATCAATTGGTCAATGATTCATCCTATCATATTGCGATGGAAATTGTGCCTTATATCCTATTGGCGAATCTGTTTTTAGGTATATATCACAACCTTGCGATATGGTATAAACTTACAGACCAAACTAAGTTCGGCATGTATTTTTCTGTTTTAGGAGCTATGGTAACTGTTGTTATTAATATACTATTAATTCCCGTCGTTGGTTTTATGGCGGCGGCTTATGCAGCACTTGCTGCCTATGCTACGATGACTGTAGTTTCTTATCTTGTAGGGCGCAGCAGGTATCCTATACCGTATGAGATTGGTAGAATAGCATTTTATATGATGGTTGCTGTCGTAATATCATTTGTTTCTTTCTATTTTTTCAGAGAAAATTACTTGCTAAGCAGTATCTTGTTAGGGATATTTGTAATGCTTGTTGTTATCCTAGAAAAGAAACAGTTGAGCCAACTTTTAAGAAGATAAATATGCTTTCGCGAAAGCGGAAATGAAAAAATAAATTGAAGTCTAATTAATAATACTTTCCCAAAGGGAGAGCTGCCTGCCGGCAGGCAGGGATGTCCGAAAGACAAAGAATAAAATGAAAATCAAAGTCATTAATAAAAGTACTCACGCACTACCACATTATGAAACCATTGCCAGTGCAGGGATGGATTTGCGTGCAAATATTACAGAACCTATTACCTTAAAACCTTTAGCAAGAGCGATTGTCCCAACAGGTATTTTTATGGAACTACCTATAGGCACAGAAGCACAAGTGCGACCACGAAGTGGACTTGCCGCAAAAAAAGGAGTTACCGTACTCAATGCACCAGGAACGATAGATGCAGATTATCGTGGAGAAGTTGGCGTGATACTTGTTAACCTATCTAATGAGGATTTTGTAATAGAAAATGGAGAGCGCATAGCACAAATGGTCATTGGACAACACAGTCAGGCACAATGGGAAGAAGTGACAGAACTATCAAGTACTGAGAGAGGAGTAGGTGGTTTTGGGAGTACAGGTGTGAAGTGATTCTGGAATAGGCCTCAAAAAAAATGAAAAAGAGCAATAATGGGTAGATTTTTTATGACACTAGTTCTGGCTAGTTTATCAAGTTTTTTTGGAATAGCTCAAAGTTTAGATGCACAGTATAACAGTGCGTGTATCTGTATTAGTAAAATAGATTTAGGCTTAAAAAAAACAGATCAATACAAAGAAGCAACAGCCTGTGTAGAAAAGATGGTGGGCAAAAATAATATGCTGGACAAGTTAAAGAAGGCCGAGACCAATGGCCTGCCGGCAAGAGGAGAAAAATATGCCATAGAAGACCTTTTAATAGGCAATTGTCCAGCAGTGAGAACACTAGTAATAACATCATATGATTTGTCTGCGGTACCTAGCTCCGTGCAAAAAAAGGCAGTAAAATATTATGAAGAAGGACTCTACTCTTATAGACTCACAAATTATAAATCTGCGCAAGAGGCACTTGCTAAAGCGATTAAAAAAGACCCCTCTTTTTCAATGGCGTGGGATCTTATTGGATTGAGTGCAGAAGCGCAAGAAGATTACAGAGGAGCCGTACGCGCTTACGAAAAATCCATAGCTGAAAACCCTTTTGGAAGAATTGCACTTATCAATAAACCTAAAACTCACGAAAAGCTTGGACAATACACAAAAGCTATCGAGGGCTACCAAAAATATATACGTACTTATCCTAAGAATCCAGAAGGATATTATAGAATTGGAGCAGCATACCATCAAAGGGATGATTATGAAAACGCCTTAGACAATACAATGAAATCCTTTAGAATATTCCAAGATAACGGCGCTCCTTTTTTAAAAGAAGCCCTAAGAGTCATCACTATAATCCGTAATGATTTGACAGAAAAAAATCGCTTGGATATTTTTAAGAAGTACTCAGAGAAATATAACTTAACCGTTGGCAATTAACCCATGAAAATAATAGTCCCTATGGCTGGACGAGGCAGTCGTCTACGTCCACACAGTTTAACCGTACCTAAACCATTAATACCTGTTGCCGGCGAGCCTATAGTGCATCGCTTGGTAAAAGACATTGCAAAAGTACTCAAGCAACCTATAGAAGAAATTGCCTTTGTATTGGGTGATCCAGCCTGGTTTGGCGATGAGGTGGTTTCTAGTCTAGAATCTCTTGCAGAAGGCCTAGGGGCTAAAGCTTCTATCTATCGTCAGGATCAACCATTAGGAACAGGGCACGCCATAATGAGTGCTGCCCCATCACTTTCTGGGCCAGCCGTGATTGCCTATGCAGATACACTTATACGTGCGGAGTTTGACCTCGACCCATTGGCAGATAGTGTGATTTGGACCAAAAGAGTACCTAATCCTGAAGCTTACGGCGTTGTTAATCTAAACGATAAAGGAGAAATTAAAGAACTGGTAGAAAAACCAGATAATTTTGTTTCTGACCAAGCAGTAATAGGCATTTACTATTATAAAGACGTTGCCGTACTTAAAGATAAATTGCAAGAAGTACTGGAAGAAAATATTATGAATGGCGGAGAATATCAAATTAATGATGGTATAAAAAAGATGATGGCAGAGGGTCGTATCTTTAAAACAGGTACCGTAGATGAGTGGATGGATTGTGGAAACAAAGAAGTAACGATTGAGACTAACGGGAAGATGCTTCAGTTTTTACACGATGATGGAGAGCAGCTAGTGGCAGACACGGCAAAGCTGGAAAATGCAAGTATTATTCCTCCGTGTTTTATAGGAGAGAATGTCACTTTACGCAATGTAACCATAGGACCTCACGTTTCAGTAGGTGCTGGCACGGTGATTGAAGATAGTACTATAAAAAACAGCCTGATACAGGCGCATAGTCATATTAAAAATGTGCAATTAGACGAGGCAATGATTGGAAATCACGTGAGTTACGACGGTCAATTCACCAAGGTAAGCCTGGGAGATTACACCAAGTTAGAAAAATAAGTGAAGAGAAAAACCTACATAGTATTATTGTTTTTGTGTTTAAGTATGCTTTCGCGAAAGCATACCTACGCACAAGACAACACCCCTTTTGCAGATGAAAATGTTGATGATCTAGGAGAAGTGTCTAATGAGTTTCAGGAAGCTTTTTTTGAAGCCTTAAAACAAAAAGGTATTGAAAATTATGACCGCGCGATTAGTTCGCTGGATCAATGTATAGCTATAGATGACAGTTTCCCAATTCTGTATTTTGAAAAGGGCAAAAACTATATGGCGCTTAAGAATAATGAGGCTGCAGAGCAAAATTTTCTTAAATCCCTTGAGCGCAAGCCTAATGAGCAAACGGTTTTAGATTTGCTTTACGAACTCTACTACGAGAATCGTGATTATGATAAAGCCGAAGGTGTTATCCAACAGCTTATACCCTTTGATTCTCAATATAAAGAGGACCTAGCGCGCCTGTATGCAGCAACCCGTCGTTATGATGAGGCTTTGGTCTTAATAGATGAATTAGATGATGAAAAAGGCAAAGATACCTATCGAGATGGTTTGCGCGAACAGATCTATAAGCGCTCAGGCAAGGGTAATTTAAGGAAAGAAACCCTTAATAAAGAACTAGAAAAAACAGCTCAAAGCGAGCAAGATTTTCTAAAACTCATTTATCTCTACAGCGAGCAGGGCAATACAGATAAGGCCTATGAAACAGCCTTAAAGCTTCAGAAAATTAATCCAGAGGCAGATGAGGTACAGCTGGCTTTGTATAAGATTGATTTAAGTAAAGGCAATACAGACAAGGCAATTGGAGCGATGACAAAAGTGCTTAATAGTCAGAAAATTTCTGCCAAAGCAAAGCATCGTGTCCTCAATGACTTTTTATTGTTTGTAAACGATAACCCGGCCTATGCACCGCAGTTGGAAGCGGCTATTGCCACTTTTGATAGCCAGGTATCGGATTCAAAAATCTATGAAAATATTGGTGCGTATTATAGAAAAAAAGGAGCGCAAGACAAGGCATTGCCCTATTTGATAAAAGCCCTTACTAATGATGAAGACAATATTGGGTTGTTGCGTCAAGTACTAGATGCAGAACTAGCGCAAGCTAAGTATGCAGATGCTGCTGCAAGAGCAAAAAGAGCATTAGAGTTATACCCATCACAGCCTAGTTTGTATTATGCTTATGGCATAGCGCTTAAAGAACAGGGCCAATTAGAAGAAGCCAGCTTACAATTAGAAACAGGCGCAGATTATATCCTAGATGATGTGGCACTAGAAGCAAATTTCTATGAACAACTGGGTGATATATTCACTAAACTAGGTGATAGCAAAAGAGCCAGACGTTATACAGAGCAGGCAAGTAAATTAAGAGCAGGGAATTAAATGAAACAGTTAACTTATATAAGCGTTTTAATGGTACTCATAAGTTGTGGAGCCAAGAAAACCATAACGAATACTACCTCAGCAGAAGATATTTCGGCAACAAAATTAGTAGATGAGTATTATGCAGGTACCTTAGAGTATACAACTTTTGAAGCGAGAACCAAGGCGAGATATTCCAGTAATGGTAAGGCAAAACCTGGTGTCACGGTACAAATTCGTATTGAAAAAGACAAAACGATTTGGTTAGATGCCTCCTTAATAGGTTTTTCTGGTGGAAGGGCTTTGATCACACCTGCCAAAATTAAGTTTTATGATAAAATCAACAGACAGTATTTTGATAACGACTTTTCTTTTTTGAGTGAATATGCAGGTATTGACCTTGATTTTGACCAATTACAACGTTTACTAACCGGCCAAACCATTTATGATTTACGTGAGGGCAAGTATAACTTTGTCCAAGAGCAAGGCCATTTTACAGTAAGCCCTAAAAAGGCAAACCCCCTATTTGATTTGTTATTTGAAATAGGGACACAACCTTTTGTGGTGCAAAAACAAGAAGTGGTTGTTAAAGAAGATAACAGTACCATGTATATCTCGTATGGCGCCTATGCTGAGGTAGAAGGCAAGCCTTTTCCAACGCAATTAAATGTAGAGGCAAATGATGGCAAACGACTTACAGAAGTGCAGATAGAATATAGAAACGTAAGCCTGAACAATGAGCTTAGATTTCCGTTTAAGATTCCTTCTGGCTATAAAGAAATCGTTATTGATGAGAAAAACTAAATCACCGTATAGTTTTACGCTTCTATTGGCCTTTTGCTTACTATTTGCAGGGCAAATAGGCCATAGCCAGAATATCACTAGAAAACAACTCGAAGAACGCAGAGAAGCGCTTAAAGCGGAGATGGCGCAACTTAACCGCTTGCGCCAAAGCAATAATAAAAAAGAAACATCCCTTCTTACCCAAGTCCAAGATATCGACCAACAAATTAAAGTCCGGGCAGATCTTATACGAGTGACTAATAGACAGGCTAATCTACTCACTCGAGAAATTGATGAGAACCTCAATAAATTAGAGAACCTACGCGATGAACTCAAGCTGCTAAAAACCGACTATGCAGAGATGATACAGAAGTCCTATAAGAGCAGAAGTGACCAAAGCCGGGTTATGTTTTTACTCTCTAGTGAGAGTTTTGCACAAGCGTATAAACGCACCCAGTATATGAAGCAATATGCTGCTTATCGAAAGAAGCAAGGCGACCAGATTAAGGAACGTACGGAGCTATTACAGCAAACAAACAAGGATTTATTAGAACAAAAAGCAACAAAAGAAACTCTCATTTCAGAAAACCGAAAAGCAAAACAGCAACTCGATAAAGAAAAAGCCTTGCAGGACAAACTGGTAAAGGAGATACGAAAGCAATCCAGCACTTATGCGGCTCAGATCAGAAAGAAGCAACAAGAGACCGATAAGATTGACAAACAGATTGATAAGATAATCGCAGATGCGATTGCAGCAAGTAATAAAAAAGCAGGAAAATCATCATCGAGTAAAGACTTTGCATTAACGCCAGAAGGCAGAGCATTAGCTTCTGATTTTGCTTTTAATAAAGGCCGATTGATCTGGCCGGTAGAACGTGGTAGAGTGATACGACCCTTTGGAGAATCTCGTCATCCTACATTACCTAATATCACTACAAAAAATAGCGGAATTGATATAGAAACCACTACAGATGCCGCGGTTAGAGCCGTTTTTAAAGGAGAGGTATTAGCAATTCAGAATGTAAAAGGAGGTGGTCTGGCTATCAGTATTAGACACGGGGATTATATTACTGTCTATTACAACATTAAAAATCTTACTGTTGAAAAAGGAGACAAGATTGCTTTTAAACAGAAGCTTGGCGAGGTGGGCAAAAACGCCTTTACTGGTAAATCTGTGATGAAGTTTAGAATCCAGAAAAACCTCACTAAGCTCAATCCTTCGAGCTGGGTAACAAAGCGCTAAGGGTTTTACTCTCCCATAAATAGGGCACGTAATTCTGTTGCTTCACTCGGTTTCATTTTACCTGCGAGAACTAAACTTAATTGTTTACGTCTTAAGGCGGCATCATAGCGCTCCTTTTCTTCCTCAGTTTCTGGAGTTAATGGAGGTACAGGAACAGGTTGTCCTTGCTCATCTACAGCCACAAAAGTATAGATAGCTTCATTTGCTTTGCTACAAATCCCACTTTCTCTGTCTTCTATCCATACATCTATATAGATTTCCATAGAGGTTTTAAAGGCCCGAGATATTTTGGCTTCTACAGTAACCACACTTCCTAAAGGAATCATTTTATTAAACGCCACGTGGTTTACAGAAGCGGTCACTACGATGCGTCGTGAGTGTCGTCTTGCGGCAATACTTGCGGCTCTGTCCATACGAGCAAGTAATTCTCCTCCAAAAAGGTTATTTAAAGGATTGGTTTCACTAGGTAAAACAAGGTCTGTCAATATCGTTTTAGAGGTGCTTGGTGTGCGAGCTTCCATAGGTTTTCATATTTAAGAACAAAGGTACAACGCCTAAATTGAAATTGAAATCTAAATCGAATCTGAAGTCTAGAATCCCATTAAATGAAAGCTAAAATGTAAAGAGGTAATCAAGTGTTTTGGCAAAAGCATAAATGTATCGAAATCACGAATCATAGATGGGAGTTTACGTCACCCTGAACCTGTTTCAGGGTCTCATAAGCGATGATTTGTAGTTTGTAAAAGTGTGGGATGCTGAAACAAGTTTAGCATGACGATTTAGAGAGATGTGTTATTACTTTTATTTGAAAATAAACTTAAAAATTTAATGGGTAATCGTGTGTTTTCACCTAATCGAAAATGTATC
>JALZVV010000170.1 GCA_023299935.1 Dokdonia sp. | reverse complement strand
ATCCAAAAGTATCTGTGTTAGCTATGGTCTGAGCTAATGTTTGTTTCATTAATACATTGTTTCCTAAAAGGACTGCAGTATACAATCGTTTTACACCTGTATCTAATGGCTCTCCAGCTAATTGATACACTGCCTCCTGACCTAAATAATCATTGTCTGAGTCAATAGCAGTTAGTAATGCACCTGCCTTTTGCTCAAAAGCTATGGGGCGCAATGCTTGCAACTCAAAATATTGCTTCATAAAACTACTGCGTGTTAATGACCTTAAAGCATCTTCTGCCTGAAAAGCAGATTGATAGAGCCAATTCTTTGTATACTCATCTAAATCTACAGTAGTCACCGCAGCTACCTCAGCCATAAAGTCATTAGTAGTTACATTTTGATAGGCGTGTTTAGTGAGGTAGGCTCTTACCGCTATATTAAAAGCTTCCTCACCCACTAATTCTCTAAGGATATGGATTGCCCACGCCCCTTTTTGATAATAGGTTAGACTGCTACCACCCGCTGCAACTAGTTGTTGCCCCTTACCACTATCACTGAGTTCTCTTAACTGCTCTGCACTCTCATAGAGTTTGTAATAAAAATAATCATCCCCAAAAATTTCTCGCTCTGCGAGTAAGGCATAATAGGTAGCAAAACCTTCATGAAGCCAGTGATGGTCGCTCATCGTTTCAGTAACTAAATCCCCAAACCATTGATGTGCCAGCTCATGGGCATTTACATTTACATAGTTACGGTCTATAAAACCTATCTCGTCTACCATAAAACTATCTGAAAAAATAGTACAGCTAGCATTTTCCATTCCTGCATATAAAAAATCCTTAACGGGTACTTGCTTGTACACCTGCCAGGGATAAGGCACGCCTATCTCCTGTTCTAAAAAATCAAAGATTTGCTTACTATAACGATAGGTAGGCTCAACTTTTAGAGAATCTTTTGGGTAGTAGAAATATGCTAAGGGTATGCCAGAGGCAGAGATTTCTTTTTTAACATCATAATCTCCAATTGCCAGCGCTACCAGATAACTAGAAATAGGCTGTTGCAGATCAAATTTATAGTCCACCACACCATAATCTATTTCTTGCTCAGTCAATAAACCGTTTGCAATAAAAGTTTGAGTTGCCTTATCTCTAAAGCTTATGTCAAACTCAATCTTATCATTCATGTCATCTATACTAGGCAACCAATGTGAAGTATATTTCCCTTGCCCTTGTGTCCATATTTGCGAGCTTCCTTGATTATCTACAAAGTACAGCGCTTGCTTAGGGTGGGCATTATAATTAAAAACAGCCGTGTAGCTTCTACCCTTCTCAAAGTTGCCAGTAAATAGTATTTGTGTCTCGGTAGTCGTAATTTCAAACTGCGATGTTCTATCTACTACTTGCATATTTCTTGCATCTAGCGCCACCTCATTAGAAGCTTGTAACATATAAAACTGTACTTCTAACTGGCCTAAAATAGCCTTAGCACTTATATCTGTAGACAGCTTCGCCTTTATGCGCTGTATATCCACAATTGCTGTTTGTGGGCTAATTTCTTGGGAGTACGCTTTTGCGAAAGCAAAACAAAACAATAAAACAATCATTCTCTTCATAGACTTTAAAATTAGCAACTTTCTAGCCAAAATTGCACTTCTTTATCCTTTTTATAAGATTCGTGTCTTCAAGGGAATTGATTATTTTTACAGTAATGAATCCTAATTTCCTACAAACACCTATTGATTACCTTAAAGGCGTAGGGCCTAATCGCGCAGATTTATTGCGTGCGGAGCTTGGCATTCATACTTATCAGGACCTCATTCATCTGTTTCCCAACCGTTATTTAGACAGAACGCGTTATTACACAATTAAAGAATTAGAACGCAACTCTGCCGAAGTCCAACTCAAAGGAAAAATAACTGGGTTAAAAATGATAGAGGGTAAAGGCAGGAGACTCGTTGCCACTTTCAAGGATGATAACGGTCTGATGGAACTCGTATGGTTTAGAGGACATAAATGGATTAAAGAAAGTATTAAGCTCAATACGGCTTATGTAATTTTTGGTAAAACTAATTATTACAGCGGTAAATTTTCTATGCCTCATCCAGAAATAGAGTTGCTTTCTGAACACGAAAGCAAGCTAAAAAGCACGATGCAACCCGTGTATCCTAGCACCGAAAAACTGAGCAATAAAGGCATCACAAATCGAGTCGTCAATCAGCTAATGCAAACACTGTTTCGCGAAGCCAAAAATGACCTCTTTGAGAGCCTCTCAAAACCCATCATAGATGCCCTCAAATTAATGCCTAAAAGAGAGGCTATTTTTAACATTCATTTTCCACAATCTCAAGAGGATTTAGCAAGGGCACAATACCGTTTAAAATTTGAAGAATTATTCTATATTCAATTACAGCTTGCGCGAAAAAACCAGCATCATAAATCCAAAATACAAGGGTATCCATTTGAAAAAGTAGGTCCGCTTTTTAATGCGTTCTACAAGGAGCATTTACCCTTTGAATTGACAACTGCTCAAAAACAGGTCCTCAAAGAAATTCGTCAAGACATGGGAACCAATGCACAGATGAACCGCCTTTTGCAAGGTGATGTAGGTTCTGGGAAGACGATAGTAGCCTTAATGTCAATGATAATAGCTATTGACAACGGTTTTCAAGCGTGTTTAATGGCTCCTACTGCCATCCTGGCAGTACAACATTATAATGGATTATTAGAATTATGTAAAAATCTAAAAATCAGTATTTCACTACTTCAAGGTTCAACTAAAACTTCAGAAAGAAAAATTATTCACGAACAGCTTGAAAATGGGGAGTTGCATATCCTAATTGGCACCCATGCACTGCTCGAAGATAAGGTAAAATTTAAGAATTTAGGGCTCGCTGTGATTGATGAACAACATCGTTTTGGGGTAAAACAACGCAGTAAATTATGGCATAAAAATGAGTTCCCGCCACACGTTCTTGTGATGACAGCTACCCCTATCCCCCGCACACTTGCAATGACCGTTTATGGAGATTTAGATGTGAGCGTAATTGATGAATTACCACCTGGCAGAAAAGCTATAAAAACAGTACACAGATATGACGCAAATAGGCTTAAAGTTTTTGCCTTTATAAGAGACGAAATTAAGAAGGGCAGACAGGTCTATATTGTGTACCCATTAATCCAAGAATCTGAGGCAATGGATTACAAGGATTTGATGGATGGATATGAGAGTATTTCAAGGGAGTTCCCCCTACCCGATTATCAGATTTCCATTGTGCACGGAAAGATGAAACCCGCAGATAAAGAAATCGAAATGCAACGCTTCATTAATGGAGAAACAAATATTATGGTTGCCACTACAGTAATCGAGGTGGGCGTAAATGTGCCTAATGCTTCGGTGATGATTATAGAGAGTGCAGAACGGTTTGGGTTAAGTCAGTTACATCAACTTAGAGGGCGAGTAGGCCGCGGGGCAGAACAGAGTTATTGTATTCTTATGACCAGTTTTAAACTCTCTAGCGATAGTAAAACACGTCTAGAGACCATGACACGTACTAATGATGGTTTTGAAATTGCAGAGGTTGACCTTAAACTCAGAGGGCCTGGAGATATTATGGGCACGCAACAGAGTGGCGTTTTAAACCTAAAAATTGCAGACATCATACGAGATAATGATATTCTTAAGGTGGCAAGGAGTTATGCATGGGGTCTAATTAAGGATGATCCCGCTTTTGCGAAAGCAGAAAACAAAATCATTCATTTTGTCTATGCACAACTAATGAAATTCAAGAATATCTGGAGTTTTATAAGCTAGTTGTATACGACTACACTCCACGGTAGTCTTTCTAATGGGTTTTCTTGTATAATTTCTCCAGCCGTAGTAATCACAAAATAGCCGTAACGACTTACTTCCTGTTCATCTTCAGCTTGAAATGCAACTACCCATACATTATTTACAGTATCAAAATCAAAATGCACAGGCTGCACAGTCTCCGTCCCATCATTTACAGTTGCGTATTGCGTAAAAATACTCGCAACATCAATAAGAGCCCGATCGCCTGTACTGAGATCGTAAGCAGCCGGCCCTATTGCAAATTCACTAGGTTGTGGATACTGAAAATCAGAGTATATTACCCCATTTCGAAATTTTGCCGGAGTATTTATGCACGGAATAAAAGTACTAGCACTTGCGGTAGTCGAAAGCATTGACAAATCATCAATCGCTATATTGATATATCCTCCTATAGTATTAAAAACAAATACGTCCTGTGATTCGCCAAAAACCAGACCGCTCACATTATCATTAATATTTAATTCGCCAGTGATTGCCTGAGCAGATTTATCAATCTTTATCAATCTAGAACCATTATTCTCTGCAGTAACTACAAAAATATCATTGCCATTGATAAAAAGTTGAGCATCTTCATCAATCACTCCTAGGGCTAATGTAAATGCTGCCGACGAAGCAATATCAATAACTCTAATAAAAAAATTGGGGGTTCCAGGCATAGTAAAGACTAATCCCAATGTCGCGTTATCATTAGTTGCTGTGATACGCTCTTCTCCTGGATTTCCTCCTAAATCATTAACAATAGTCAGCTGTTCTGTTCTGAAGTCCTTTATGGCTACG
>JALZVV010000169.1 GCA_023299935.1 Dokdonia sp. | reverse complement strand
ACTCACTACTCACTACTCACTACTCACTACTCACTACTCACTACTCACTACTCACTACTCACTACTCACTACTCACTACTCACTACTCACTACTCACTAGGGGAATCTCCTTATCTTTACCGTAGACCCAAGAATAATGGATACCAAACTTCTCGAGTATTTACAATCTTTCCTAACTGAAAGGCGCCGAAATCTCTTTAATCAAGTGTTGTCAGAACGCACAAGACATTTAACCGTTGCTGTAGAGGATGTGTACCAATTGCATAATACCAGTGCTGTCATACGTAGTTGTGAGTCTTTTGGCATACAAGATTTACATGTTATAGAAGAGGTGAATGCAAAACGCATTGATCGTGAGATTGCAATGGGAGCTCAAAAATGGGTAGATGTACATAGACATACAAATACTAGGTCTTGCATTAAATCGCTTAAAGAACAAGGCTATCGTATTGTGGCTACGACACCTCATAAGAAAGCACATATCCTTCAAGAATTTGATGTGACCCAAAAAGCTGCTATTTTTTTTGGTCGTGAGACACAGGGTCTTAGTGACATTGTATTGGAACAGGCAGATGATTTTATCTATATCCCTATGGTGGGCTTTACAGAAAGCCTTAATATTTCTGTTTCGGCAGCGATTAGCTTGCAGCACCTCATGTCTAAAATAAAATCGTCCACTATAAACTGGCAGCTTTCTGATACAGAAGTTTTTCAAAAGAAACTAGACTGGACGCGTAAGATGATTAAAGATGTTGAGCGTATAGAAGCTCGCTTTCGCGAAAATGAACTGGATTGATTCGAGTTGTTAATTAGTTTATAAGTCTTGAATACGAATAACCTTTACCTCAAAGATTCTCTCTCTCTCTCTTCGGAAGAGAAGAGAGGGTAAGTTCTAGATACTTCTTAATTGGCGAACTCCATCTCTTTTATTTGCACTTTTCTTCCTTTTCCTTAACTTTATTGCATATCCATCTAAAATCTCAAGCTATGATGATGCTCATCTATATCCTTGCGGCAATTATTGTATTCATTATTTTACTTGCGGCGATTGCGCCCAAAAACTATAATGTTCATAGAAGTATTACAATAGATAAACCCAAAGAAAACGTATTTGAGTATATGCGATACTTACGTCACTATGAAGCTTGGTCACCTTGGCACAAAAAAGACCCTAATATTAGTATCACCTATACTGGAACCGATGGAGAGGTAGGTATAAAATCAGCTTGGGATGGAAATAAAGAAGTGGGAAGCGGTCATCAAACTATTAGTCTGATAAAAGCAAATGAAATAATAGAAAGTGAATTAGTGTTTTTAAAACCTTGGAAATCACAAAGTATCGGCTATTATATTTTTGAAGATGGGATTACAGGTCAAACCAAGTTAACTTGGGGTTTTAAAGGGAAGAATAAATTTCCTGCAACCGTATTCATGTTACTGTACAATATGGACAAAGTGGTAGGTAAAGACTTTGAAGAAGGCTTGGCTAGTTTGAAAAAATTGTTGGAAAACGTCTAAAACTACTCCCTTTTCAACACGCGATACTCTTCATAACACTCACTAATCGCATCTAAAATCTGTAGATCGTTTGCCGTTTGTATAAAGGTGTCAGAATAGTTGCAATTATTGAGTATGGCATCAATATCCAGCCTATTAATCTGTAATAAAGCAGTAAGGGTTTCTCTGTCAAATTTCTTTTCTAATAAGGCTCTCACATTATCATCTTCTTTCATCTTACGTAGCTTACTCAACTGCTGCCCTTTTTTTCCAAAGATATTATACAAGAAATCGGCTGGATTAAAAATGGCACTTAAGACTTTAGTCACTGCGCCTGGTTGTGATTTACCTGTCTCATAACCTGTGCTTAAACCAGAAATACTATAGCGGCTATTATTATAAATAGGTATACGTTTGGCATCAATTTCAAGATAACCGGTAAGCTGTATTTCCTGTAAAACCACCTCTTCTAAGGCTATTCCTACTTCTGTCATTTTAATTTTAACACCACCAAATTTTACCCAGTCAGCACTCACACGTACTTGTAAAGATTTATATCCTAAATAGGTAAAGTATAAAGTGTCATCTACTTTTGCTTTGATTTCAAAACGGCCTAGTGGGTCTGTAGTTGCTCCTTTAACGTTGTTAAGGTTTACGATATTCACGTTAGATAAGGCAATATCTGTAGAAGAGCTTAAAACAGTACCTTCGATGGATCCTTCCTCAAGGGTGACTGTATCCTTTTTTTCCACAGTATCGGACTCCTGGGCAATAGCGATAAGGGTTACAAAACAGAATAAGGCAAGAAGAAATGTTTTTTTCATAATTCGTGGACAAGTTATGTAATAAGACGTAAAAATGATGCCAAAACTACATTTTTTGAAAAATAATTATGAATTTCTAGCTCCTACGTCTTCTTTTTCCAGAAAATGGACTATTCCCAGAGTTTCCAGAATCTGTACTTCTCGACGACCGTTCAGATCCTCTTTCTGAGCGTGTAGGTTTTCTATCACGACTATCATTTCTGTTTCTGTGGTCACCTCTGTCCCGGTTTTCACTACTTTCATTGCGATCTCCCCGTTTTTGATCACTACGACGATCTGATCGATTATCGCCACCGCCTCTTCGGTCACTGCCTCTTCGATCTGATGATCTTCTATCATCTCTGCGGCCACCACCACGGTTTCTATCACGACCACCACCGCCGCCACCGCGTTTGCGATCACGACCACCACCACCTTGCGTCTCTTCTACACTTACTCTTCGTCCATCTAGTTGATAGTCTTCAAAAAGAGACAGTATTTTATCTTTATGTTCTGTGTCAGTATTAAAGAATGAGAAGCTGTCTTTACAATCTACACGGTAGATGCCATCTTGGCCAAGACCTGTCATTTCTTTTAAGAAATCTTTGAGCTTCATCCAATCAAAATCATCCTTGCGTCCTACATTTATAAAGTATCTAGTCGTGTCACCTGACTCTTCTTTAGCTGCAGCTGCAGCATTTTGATTCAGATCTTTAGATTTCTTATAATAATTGTAAAAACGAGTGAACTCTACAGAAAACACCTTTTTGATTAGTTCCTCCTTAGTATTATTTTCTAAGACTTCTTCTATTGCAGGCAGGTAAGTATCAATTTCCTCGTTAATCTCTGTATTGTTAATACTATTCGCCAAGTGGAATAATTGAACTTGGGTAATTTCTTTGCCGTCAGGAATCGTTTTTTGCTCAAACTTCTTTCCAAGAATTTTTTCCAGTTGTTTGATTTTACGCATTTCACTTTTGGTTACGATAACCATAGATGTACCCGATTTTCCGGCGCGCCCTGTTCTTCCCGAACGGTGGGTGTATGTTTCTATCTCGTCTGGTAATTGATAGTTAATTACGTGTGTAATATCATCTACATCAATACCGCGGGCCGCCACATCTGTAGCCACAAGCATCTGGATTTGTCTTTTTCTAAAACTCTTCATCACCAAATCACGCTGATTCTGGCTTAAATCTCCGTGAAGAGAGTTGGCGTTGTATCCGTCCTGGATTAACTGCTCAGCTACTTTTTGAGTATCCCGTTTTGTACGACAGAAGATAACCGAAAATATTGCTGGATTTGCATCTGAAAGTCTTTTTAATGCAGCATAACGGTCTCTTGTATGTACTACATAATATTCGTGAGAGACATTCTTGGCACCTTCATTTTTACTCCCCACAGTTATCTCTAATGGATTGTGCATGAAATCCTTAGCTATGCGAGCAACTTCTTTAGGCATTGTAGCGCTAAATAACCAAGTTAGTTTATCTTCTGGAGTATCTGCAAGGATGGTAGTGATATCTTCATAAAAGCCCATATTAAGCATCTCATCTGCTTCGTCTAATATGCAATAGCTGAGTTTAGTAATATCTACTAACCTGCGACGCATCATATCCTGCATACGACCAGGCGTGGCCACAATAATTTGTGCGCCTCTACTAATTTCTCTGGCTTGCTCATTAATATTTGCGCCACCATAAACAGCAACCACGCGCACACCTTTTACATGCTTTGCATAGAGTTTCATTTCATTAGTAATCTGCAAGCATAACTCGCGGGTAGGGGCTATGATAAGACCCTGAGTCGTTTTGCTATTGGCATCGATATGCTGCAATAGCGGAAAACCAAAGGCCGCTGTTTTACCAGTTCCTGTTTGCGCTAAGGCAACTAGATCTCTTTCTTCTGTTAATAATGTTGGGATTGCCTTCTCTTGGATTGCACTAGGCGTTTCAAAACCCATATCTGCAATAGCCTGTAATAAGGGCTCGTTCAAGCCCAGTTGATCAAATGTCATGGTATTCTTTTTATACGTTAGGTGCTGTAAGAAGCGCAACGACGTAAAAAAACCACTTGCTTCGGTCAACACGCTCGCTAGTATTCTAGCGAAACCTCACCCTGAGGTTATGAAGGCGCAAAAATAGTGTTATTTAATCATCTATGCTGCTTTTAATATGGTTTTTCCCTAATGTACCTATTTCTTTATTAAAAAGAAGTACATTAGAGTTATGAAACGACTTGTGTTTCTTTCTCTGTTTTTGTTTGCTTTAGGATATAGTTCTCTTGACGCGCAGGTCATTTCTAAACCTAAAGCGGTTTCAAAAGCCATAAGTTTATCACTTCCTCAGTTTAATGCTACTTCTGCCGGTTTTGGGCTAAAGCTAGGAAGATTTAAGTTAAATGATTCGAAGTCACTTTTAATTTATAATAGAAACACACGGACTAATGATATTTTCTCTCCAGTTAAACAGGAGGATGATACCTGGCGATACGAGCGCAGAGCTTCAGTTTTTTTATTAGAAAATCAATTTAGAGGAAATAAGATAGATTCTTTTAATCCCTACGGCTCCGACTCCTTGGGGGAAGGAATTTTGGTTGGTGCCTTAAATCTATTGTTTCAGTAAGGTTTACTTCTTTTGTAAGTATTCTAAAAACTGATGCATTGCTTTTCCGCGATGTCCAATTTTATTTTTAAGGGCTAATGCCATTTGTGCAAAAGTGGCATCATAACCTTCAGGCATAAAAATAGGGTCATAACCAAAGCCATCATCCCCTTTGCGTTCCTTCGTAATCATTCCTTTACATATTCCTTCAAATGTTGTGATAGTGTCTGATTTTGCGTAGGCAATAACTGTTTTAAACTGTGCATTTCTCTCTGACTGAACGGCTAAGGCAATTAATAGCTTGTTCATATTGTCGTGTGCATTGCGCTGAGGGCCTGCGTATCTCGCTGAGAGTACTCCGGGAGCACCATTAAGTGCAAAAACTTCTAGTCCAGTATCATCTGCAAAACAGTCATAACCGTAATTGTCTTTTACATATTGGGCTTTGAGAATGGCATTACCATTAATAGTAGGATCGTCTTCTATAATATCTTCTGTACAACCAATATCTTTAAGTCCCTTAATCGTTATATGACTAGGAACTAGAGATTGAACTTCTTTAAGTTTATTGGGATTGTTGGTGGCAAATACTAAAATCATCTATAGCAAACTAAATATGGCAATACCATATAAAGCAAATCTAACAAAACGTAATGAACCAAATAAGAGATAACAACTAAACCTAAAACGAATCATTCCTGCAGCAATACTCGTGATGGCAAATGGAACTGGAAGTAGGGCACCTACAACAATCAGGAACCCTCCCCATTTACGTGCATTTTTTAGATGTTTAGACATTTTAACTTCTAGATATTCGTGTACACGTTCTATTTTTAATGCTGCCCGTCCAATAAAGTAAGAGACGATTCCGCCTAAGTATGACATTAAAGCAATTAAACTAAGGAATAAGACTGGATTAGATGTTTTTCCACTCCAAGCGATAAATAATTCTGGAGGAATAATTCCCAAAATAGATTCAGAAATAAAAAAAAAGACTAACACTAAGGCAGAAGAATAGTTTTCTATCACATAAGCAAGCGCATCGTTTATATCTATTACAAAATAATGTATGGCAAATAGGCCACCAATTATCAATAATAGTGGAGGCACCCCCTTTTTTAGAACATCACCTAGAAATTTATAAAACCCTGTATAAGAGTAATATTGATGCACTAACTGCAGACGTGATTTCTTCTTTGTTTTACTGTAGGCCATCGTAGCTAAACTATATGGGATCTTAGACTGTAAATGTAATGCCAAGCTTACAAATAAAGCCCTAAATATTTCTTAAAAATAATTAGAAAAAAGGGCTCATCTATGATGATAAGGTTCCCCTTTTAAAATGGTAAAAGCACGGTATACTTGTTCTGTAATAAATAATCGTATCATCTGGTGGCTAAACGTCATTGACGATAATGATATCTTGCCTTGTGCGGTTTTATATACGTGGTCAGAAAACCCATAAGGGCCACCTATGACCATCACTAGGGTTTTGTATCCAGCATTCATTTTTTTTTGAAAATACTTTGAGAATTCAATGCTTGAAAAAGTGTTGCCATTTTCGTCTAATAAAATCAAGTGGTCGTGAGAGCTAATTTTAGAGAGGATGAGTTCTCCTTCTTTTACTTTCTGCTGGGCTTCACTTAAATTTTTGCCTTTTTTGAGGTCGGGAATAATTTCTATTGAGAACTTCACATAATGGTTTAATCGCTTACTATATTCTTCAATAAGTGCGATTAGGTTTTTATCATCTGTTTTCCCGATGCAAAGAAGTTTGATATTCATCATTCAAAAATACAAATAAGCACTATCAATATTAAAAGGTTGGTGGGCATTTGTTATTTTTACAAAAAAACTTATCCATGATATCCCAAGAGCAGTTTAATAAGGAAGTCCAAGGCATTATTAAAAATGCCATACGTGAAGATGTAGGTGATGGTGATCATAGTAGTTTGGCGTGTATCCCTAAGACAGCAACAGGCAGAGCAAAATTATTGGTAAAGGATACAGGGATTCTTGCAGGGGTCGCTTTCGCGAAAGCTGTATTTGCCTACGTAGATGCTTCCTTAGAAATGGAGATTTTATTGGATGATGGCGCGCAAGTGGAGTATGGGGATATTGCTTTTTATGTTTCAGGTTCTTCTCAATCGATCTTAAAAGCCGAAAGATTAGTACTCAATGCGATGCAAAGAATGAGTGCGATAGCCACCAAAACGGCATTTTTTGTAAACCTATTGGAAGGTACTGGAACAAAAATTTTAGACACTCGCAAGACCACACCTGGTTTGCGTGCCTTAGAGAAATGGGCAGTAAAAATAGGAGGGGGAGAGAATCATAGATTTGCTTTGTACGATATGATTATGCTTAAGGACAATCACATTGATTTTGCTGGAGGAATTACACAAGCTATATCGCAAACGGTTGACTATTTATCCGTCACTCAACGAGATTTAAAAATAATTGTAGAAGCTAGAGATCTTGCCGAAATAACAGAGATACTAGAAAGCCACGAACACGTATATAGAATTCTTATTGACAACTTTAATTATGAAGACACCAAAGAAGCAGTTGCCTTAATAGGCGATAAATGCTTAACGGAATCCTCTGGAGGTATAAATGAAAAAACAATTAGAGAATATGCCTTGTGTGGGGTCAACTATATTTCAAGCGGAGCTTTAACCCATTCTGTATATAATTTAGATTTAAGTCTTAAAGCGGTTTAATGGAGAATACACTGGAAGACCGGCTCATGCGTTTCAAACCTTTTAGGTTTATAGTATCCATATTGCAAAAAATCGTGTTGCCTGGCTTTGAAGGACTTTCATTATATGATCTAGTAAAAACATATTTTACAGGAATTATAGAAGGGGCATTTTCTGCTCGTGCGGGAAGCGTTGCTTTTAGCTTTTTTATGGCAATATTTCCTGCTTTGCTATTCCTTCTTAACTTAATTCCTTACGTCCCAATAGCGGGTTTTGATGATAAATTTCTAAGGTTTATATATGACCTATTGCCAACTCAATCTGAAGTTTATTTCAAACCTATTATCAATGATATATTTCTCAATCAACGTGCAGGTTTGCTTTCATTTACGGGAATATTAACTCTTATATTAATGGCGAATGGTTTGAATGCCATCTTTAGTGGATTTAAGAATTCGTATCACTCAAAAATTAATAGAGGTTTCATAAAACAATTTGTAGTAGCTATGGGGGTGTCCATTATTCTGGCATTGTTATTGGTTACTAACATTGTAGTCATTATTTATTTTGAATATTTATTGAACACCTTAAGAGATAATAATTTAGTGAGTAGCGGATGGGATATTAGACTTCTAGAAATAGGTAGTTATCTATTTTTTATATTTATGATTTACTGTGTAATTGCTACCTTATATTATTATGGCACAAAATCAGGCAAAGAGAGTAAGTTTTTTTCGGCAGGAGCTTTAATGACAACAATATTGATTATGTTAACCACTTATTTATTTGGTATATATATTGATAACTTCTCTAATTATAATGAGCTCTATGGTTCTATTGGAGCCCTTTTAATTATGATGTTATATATTTGGTTAAACTCAAACCTTGTATTGTTAGGTTATGAATTGAATGCCTCTTTACGAACATTAAAACATTTACGACATTAATACGCAATACAAACCTTAACAAACAAAAAGAAAACAATGAAAAATTTAATTTTAGCAGCACTAACAGTATTTAGTTTCACTTTTGCACAAGCACAAACACAAGTAGATGATGTTACCTTGGATAACAAAATAAGCTTGGAAGGAACTAATCTTGTATTGAATGGAGCAGGTATGAGAACAAAAGTAGTTTTTGACCTTTATGTAGGCGGACTTTATTTACAATCTAAGAGTAGTGACGCAACAAGTATTATCAATGCAGATGAGACAATGTCTATGAAACTCAACATAGTATCTCGTTTAGTTTCTAGTAAGAAAATGACAGGGGCAGTAGATGATGGTTTCCTGGCTTCAATGAATGGAGATACTTCTGCACTGGCAGATAAGATAGAAACCTTTAAAAGCTTCTTTTCTGATAAAATAGTTAAAGGAAATATTTTTGACATCGCTTATATTAAAGGAAAAGGATCCGTAGTATACAAAAATGGTAAGCAAGTAGGTGTGATTGAAGGTTTAGATTTTAAGAAAGCCTTATTTGCAATCTGGTTGGGCGCTGAGCCGGCAGATTCAGATCTTAAAGATGCAATGCTTAAAGGGTAATTATTTAAGTTAATTGTAAGAATACAAGCTACGGCGAGCAGTAATGTTCGCCGTAGCTATTTAAAAAGTTTTGAATGAAAAAGAAATTGTTGTTCTTATCGTTTGTGTTCTGCTCCATGCAACTTATGGCGCAAACTAAAGACGTTACGGGTATCTGGACTACAGTAGATGATAGTACAGGTGAGCATAAGGCAACTGTTGAGATTTACAGGCGTGATGGTGAGGTATTTGGTAAGGTTGTACAGATAACTAGAGTATCTAGTCGCAACAATATTTGCGATCTCTGTGAAGGAGAGGATAAGGATAAACCCGTTATAGGTCTAGAATTCATCAAAAACCTTAGTTATAAAAACGGTAAGTATCAAGGAGGCACTATTACTGACCCCGGTAATGGAAAGATCTATCGTTCTAAAATCTGGCTTGACCCTGATGCTCCTGATCGTCTTCATTTAAGAGGATATATCCTTTTCTTTTATAGAACACAAAAATGGATACGTGTAGAATCCTAATATAAACCACTAACCGTTCATAAGTTGAGCGGTTTTTTATGGGTTCCGCTTTCGCGAAAGCATACTAAATCCTACTTTTGATTGCGTGTTATACTTTATAGATGTCATACTACCTATCCCTGTTGCAAACGACTTTACGTACAGCGTTTCTGCAGCCGAGGCGGCATTTATTAGTCCGGGAATGCGAGTGGCCGTGCCCTTTGGGAAATCAAAAATTTATGCCGCAATAGTCGTTCAAGTACATTCTCAAGTACCAACAATTTATGAGGCTAAAGAGATTGAACATATTCTGGATGAGACACCAGTTGTAACCCCTCAACAACTAAAGTTGTGGTCTTGGATGGCCAACTATTATATGTGTTCTAAAGGCGAAGTCATGCGCGCTGCCTTGCCTTCAGCATTTTTACTTGAGAGCGAAACTATCATTCAACGAAAAGAAGGAGTTGAGATTAATGAAATAGAATTGAAGGATGATGAGTTTCTAATTTATGAGGCTTTACAGCATCATTCTCTGCTCAAAGTTCAAGAAGTCATGGATATACTAGGTAAACGCTCTGTGCTTCCTGTTATTCAAAGACTTTTAGCTAAAGAGGTACTTTCTGTAAAAGAAGAAATATATGAACAGTATAAGCCTAAATTAGTAAAGTTTATCACAATTAACGCACGTTACAGAGAAGAGGATAACTTCAATAAGCTCATAGAGTCACTTAGTCGAGCTCCCAAACAAAAAGCCATTGTACTTTCTTATTTTATGCTTGAAGCGTCTAGTGCTAAGGCCGTAGGGATTAAAGAGCTGCAAAAACACGCTTCAGCCTCGAGCGCTCAATTAAAAGCATTGCAGGAAAAAGTAGTTTTTGAAATTTATACTAAGCAGGTAGACCGCGTTTCTTTCTCAGGAGAAGTGAATGGAACCAAAACCTTGAATTCGGATCAAAAAGTGGCTTATGAGTCAATTAGATCGTGTTTTGAGACAAAAGATGTTTGTTTGCTGCACGGTGTTACCGCTTCTGGAAAAACAGAAATTTATGTTTCTTTTATAGAAGAACTCTTACAAACAAGAAAGCAAGCGCTATACTTATTGCCAGAGATAGCACTTACAACACAGCTTATTGGGAGGCTTCAAGCCTATTTTGGCGATAAAGTGGCTATTTTTCATTCTAAATATTCTGTTCATGAACGTGTAGAGGTATGGAACAATGTACTTGCACAATCGCCCAAAGCACAAGTGGTTATTGGAGCGAGAAGTGCCTTGCTATTGCCGTTTCAGGACTTGGGTCTCATTATTGTAGATGAAGAGCATGAAACTTCTTTTAAACAATTTGATCCTGCACCTAGGTATCAAGCCCGAGATAGTGCTATTGTCTTAGCTAAATTATTTAAAACAAAAATATTGTTGGGTTCTGCGACGCCATCCCTTGAGACAATGTACAATGCAAAAACCAATAAGTATGGATACGTTGCCTTAAATAAACGTCATGGAAACATTTTAATGCCAGAAATTAACCTTATTGACATTAAAGAGAAACAGCGCAAGAAGGAGATGACCGGGCACTTTAGCGACACCCTATTAAGGGCTATAACGGATACGCTATCAGCGGGTGAACAAATTATTCTTTTTCAGAATAGAAGAGGTTTCTCGCCCATTTTAGAATGTACCACTTGTGGTCATGCACCACAATGTCCAAACTGTGACGTAAGCCTTACCTATCATAAATATCGCAATCAATTGCGTTGTCATTATTGCAGTCATCATATAGCGATGCAATTAAAATGTATGGCTTGTGGTAGTTCAGAACTCACGACTAAAGGATTTGGGACGGAACAGATAGAGGCAGAGCTTAAGGAGTTGTACCCAGAACATGAAATTGCTCGTATGGATTCTGATACGACTAGAGGCAAACATAGTTTTGAAAAAATTATCACGGCCTTTGAGCAAGAGGAGATTGATATTCTAGTGGGCACACAAATGTTAACCAAGGGTCTTGATTTTAGAAATGTTAGTTTGGTAGGCATTCTCAATGCAGATAGCATGCTCAACTTCCCAGATTTTAGGGCTCATGAACGGAGTTATCAACTCATCGCTCAAGTCTCGGGTAGGGCAGGACGAACAGAAAAACAAGGTAAAGTGCTGGTACAAACTTATAATCCATATCACCAGATATTGCAGCAAGTCTCTTCTAATAAATTTGAGCAGATGTATGAAGAGCAACTGGAAGACAGGCATAATTTTAAATATTCTCCTTTTTATAGATTAATAAGAATCACGGTAAGACATAGAGATTATCAAAGGATAGAAGAATCTAGTGATTGGTTAGCAAGGGGATTAAGTCAAGTCCTACCAGCAGGAAGTGTTTTAGGGCCAGAAACTCCGGCGATAGCACGAATACGCAATCAATACCGTAGGAATATATTGATTAAAATTTCGCGTAAGCAATCCTTAACAAAAGTCAAGGAGTATATTGCCCGAGTAGAGACTAGTTTTAAAGCAGTACCTCAATATCGAGGAGTACGATTGATTATTGATGTTGACTGCTACTAAAAAAGCCATCCGTTGTTACAGATGGCCTTACTTTATTGAGTAATTGATAGTTTTTAAGCGCTTAAAGCTTCTATCAATTCTGTTTTCTTATGTCTACTTAATGGAATACGTTCTCCATCAATTTCTATATTACGGCTATTGTACTTATCTACCTTATCGATATTGATAATATAGGATTTATGAATTCTCATAAAACGTTCTGGCGGTAGTTGGGCAACAAAAGATTTCATTGTAGCTAATACGATAATTGGGTCATGAACAGTTACCAATTTTACATAATCTCCTAGAGCAGTGATATACTTAAGTTCGTTAAGAATTACCTTTTTCTTTTTAAGATTACTTTTTACAAAGATATACTCATCATCCTCTACAGCACCTTCAGTCTTTAATTTGTGTAAGCTAATTGCCTTGTATACCGCATTGGTAAAACGATCCTTAGTAATAGGTTTGCGTAAGTAATCCAGAGCATTGTAGTTAAATGCCTTATAAGCATACTTAGTTTTACCTGTCACAAATATTACCTGTGGCTTGTGGATAAGATCATCTAAAAGATCAAATCCAGATAAAATAGGCATCTCAATATCCAGAAAAATAAGGTCTACTTTAGTTTCAAGTAAGCCATTTTTTGTTTCAATAGCATTGTTGTACTCTGCTACTAACTTAAGATTAGGATGGTCATTAATCATCTTGACAATTGCAAGTCTTTGAAGACTAGAATCATCTACAACAGCGCACTCGAGTATAATTCCTTCCACGATTTGTATTGTTTACATAAATAGGTTAATAAGACGAAATTAGTAAATTAAATGGTATTTACCAACAAAAATATGGTTTTCAACGATATTTTATGTTTTTGGTCGAGATTATTAATTGATTTCCAATTATTTCATAATCCCCTAATGATGTATTTTTCTTATGCGAAAATGATTAACAAATTTAATATTAAAATAAACTAGTTTTTCCTTTGAAAAAGCCCTCAAGAATGATTAATTTTGCACTCATTTTTTAATTAAACTCATATTAATATGAATCACTATGAAACTGTTTTCATCTTGAATCCCGTTTTATCTGATGAACAGATAAAGGAAACAGTTAAGAAGTACGAAGATATTCTTACTTCTAAGGGTGCTAAGATGATTAGTAAGGAAGATTGGGGGCTTAAAAAGCTTGCCTATGCTATCCAACACAAAAAGAGTGGCTTTTACCACTTATTTGAATTTACTGTAGATGGCGAAGCTATCAACGAGTATGAATTAGCTTTCCGTAGAGACGAGCGTATCATGCGTTACCTTACAGTAAAATTAGACAAGCACGCTGTTGCTTGGGCAGAGAGAAGAAGAACTAAACTCAAAAAAGAAGCGTAACATGGCATCATCTATCGAACAACAAGCAAAAGGTAAGAAGGATGGAGATATTAGATATCTAACGCCGCTTAACATTGAGACAAGTAAACAAAAGAAATACTGTCGTTTTAAGAAATCTGGTATTAAGTACATAGATTATAAAGATGCGACTTGGTTAGGTTCTTTTGTTAACGAGCAAGGTAAATTGTTACCTCGTCGTTTAACAGGAACGTCATTAAAGTACCAACGTAAGGTAAGTGTAGCTGTAAAGCGTGCACGTCACCTAGCGTTGATGCCTTATGTAACTGATCTTTACAAATAAAACTAGATAAGAAATGGAACTTATATTAAAGAAGGACGTTGAGAATCTAGGATTTGCAGACGATCTAGTAACTGTAAAAAATGGTTACGGAAGAAATTTTTTAATCCCACAAGGAGCTGCTGTATTAGCAACTCCAAGTGCAAAGAAGGTACTTGCTGAGAATTTGAAGCAACGTGCATTTAAGGAGCAAAAATTAATTGATGACGCTCAAAAAGAAGCAAACAAATTAACAGAACTAGAAGTTAAGATTACTTCTAAGACTGGTGATGGAGATAAGCTTTTTGGATCTGTAAATAATGCAGACCTTGCTGCTGCTCTCGAAAAAGAAGGAGTTGCAATTGAGAAGAAATTCATTGCTATACCAGGAAACAACATCAAGAGAATAGGAAGTTATGAAGCTTCTATACGTTTTCATAGAGATGTAGTGGTTCCTTTTGCTTTTGACGTAATTGCAGAAGCAAAATAAGAATATAATAATTTTTATTATAACCGTTCTCTATTCATAGAGAACGGTTTTTTTATATCTAATTCGCTTTCGCGAAAGCATAACAAACACACTATGCAATACGCACGATTATCCAAAGAACAGTTTGAAGAGCTGCATCAAGAGTTTATTAATTTTCTGGCCAGTCAGTCCATTACGGCAGCAGAGTGGAAGGATATCAAAACCAATAAACCTCATGTAGCAGAAGAAGAACTCGATATTTTTTCTGACCTAGTATGGGAACGTGTACTCACAAACGCTGCCTATCTCGAGCACGTGTCTCCTAATCAAATGCACCTATTTGCATTGCAAGAAGATAAAATGAGCCTTATCGCTATAAAGGTTGATGAGCCAGATATTGATATCACCACAAAGGAGGGGTACCAATGGCTTCAGGATAATTTAGGAAATGATAAAGTAGTTTTTCTAAGTGCATCCAAAGAGTATGGTGAAAAACCTAATGTAGACAAGTTTACTCTGATTCAGCAAGGCGCACATATTACCCAAGGAGATTTATTTAAATGGTTTAGTCGTTTTGTAGAGGTTAAATAATAGATCATACTCATATTTATAATAGTTGTCCTTTGTTTTTTTACATTTCAGAAGAAAATAGAGCACTTTCAGAAAGTTAAAAAATGCACCCCTTCATATCTTAATATTTTTGTTACGGTTTTAACTTAAATATTTATTATGAAAAAAATTACATTACAATTATCTATTACCGTCTTTTTAATGGCTTTTATGAACTCGTTTGGTCAAGGAACAGGTTCTTTGCCAAGTAACGAAGAATTTCATGCTGGAATTCAAAACAAAAGTGGCTCGAACAATCAGAATGACATTAGTGTGTTAATTGCTGCCTCCCCTGGAGATGGTACTTGGGCTGATGACGTAGAGGCAAAAATTGAAGCTGAAGGTTTTGTAGATGCAGATATCTTTTTGATTAATCAAGGGACTCCTACTCTTGCCGAGTTGCAATCTTATGACGCAGTATTTGTATTTACAGACGCTGGTGCGGCTGATCCAGTTGGTTTTGGAAATATCTTAGCAGCATATTTAGAAGATGGTGGAGCGGTAGTAGACGCCACCTTTACACCTAATGTGTCTTTTGGTGGAGACTGGACACAATATGAACTATATTCTGATTCAGGACAGTCCACTGGAGCCAATCTGGGCATAGGAACTATTGCAGATCCTAGTGATCCATTACTCACAAATGTTGTTGATTTTGATGGAGGTACCGCATCCTTTCATAATGTTGATGGTACAATAGCATCTAATGCTATGGTTGTTGCAGAGTATACTGATGCTTCTCCTTTAATAATTAGACAAGAGAACGTAGGACCGGCAAATACTAGGAGAGTGTTTCTAAATTTCTACCCTCCATCAATAGATGTGCGTGATGATTTCTGGAATACAGCTTCAGACGGAGCAACAATAATGAGTAATGCAATACAATGGGTAGTTTCTGGTCAAGTCCTTTCTGTAGCAAGCAATACTCTAACTACAGCTGGTATATTTCCTAATCCAGCTACAAATGAAATTACAATTGTAAGTTCAGAAGCTGCTGTGATTTCAACAATTAGTATTATTGATATAATGGGAAGAACTGTAAAGACAGAAGAGGTTAATGCAACATCTAAAACGATGGATATTTCCAACTTAACATCTGGTGTTTATTTTGCTCAAATAAGCCAAGGGGATACCAAGGGCTCTATCAAGTTTATAAAACGTTAAGCATTTTTTTATTGATTTAAATTGAAAGGGCGATAATTATCTTATCGCCCTTTTTTTATTGTTAGATTAGATTGATTACTCATATCGTAAACTCTCCACTGGGTCTAATCTTGCTGCTTTTAGAGAAGGGAAAAATCCTGATAATACAGCAATAAAAAAGGAAATAAAAGTAGCTGCCAGAATTGCCGTCCAAGGTGTCGTAAAGACAAAGTCCAATTGAGTTGCAATTAATAATCCTACAGTCCAACCTAATACAATACCTAGTGCACCGCCCATTAATCCTATAATTATAGCCTCATACAAGAATTGAAAGGCAATTGTAGATCGTTTGGCACCAAGGGCTTTGCGAACCCCTATCTCTCGAGTACGTTCTGTCACGGAGACGAGCATTATATTGACAAGCGCAATACAACTCCCAAAAATGGTAATTGCACTAATAAACCAAGCCGCTGCTCCCAGGACTCCAGTAATCTCTGATATCTGATTAATTAAATCATCACTACGTCCTATCCCAAAATTATTCTCTTCTACAGGAGACAAGCCTCTTATGTTTCTAAAAGTTAATACGGCTTCTTCTTGAGCGGCATCCATAAATTCAGCATCTTCTACCATTACACTAACATTATAGTTAATGTTAGGCTGGGTATACATTGTACGAGCTACTTGTATAGGAATAAGAACTCTTAAATCCTGGTTGTTACCAAAGGTTGCCCCTTTTTCTTCCAGAATGGCAATGACCTGAAATTTGGCACCACGTATATTTATGGTTTTGCCTACTGGATTATCATTTTCAAATAAGCTTTTTTCAAAATCACTACCTAGCACACAAACTCGTGTATTATTTGCTATATCAAAGGAGGTAAAGTTTCTACCGCGCTCAATTGCAAGCCCAGAATTTTGAAGAAAATGTTCATTTACCCCAAGAACGATTACCTCAGGGTCTGTTTTTTCGTTTTCATATTTTACTTCAGCAGTGCGTGTCCCGGAAAATGAAATTGCCGTTTGTGCAGCCGGAAATTCAAAGGTTTCTGTAAATTCTTTTACTTGCCTGTATCCTAAAAGCGGATTTACAACCGGTCTCTCACCACTGCGTCTGGTGGTGCGCTCATAGCGTTGTAGATTAAAAGTATTACTACCCAAAGAGGCAAAATCACTACTTAGTGTATTCTCTAAAGCATTAACAAAGCTCAAAATGCCTACTAATGCAAAAATACCAATTGCGATAATACATACGGTTAGAATGGTACGCAACAGCTGACTTTTAATACTGTCAAAGGCAATTCTCAGATTTTCTCTAAAGAGTGAAAACATAATTTTATCGATGTGTGTGAGTACGCTTTCGCG
>JALZVV010000168.1 GCA_023299935.1 Dokdonia sp. | reverse complement strand
CGGTCATCTGCATAACTTAATTTCAAGTTTGCTGCCTTAATCGGATCTACATCGCCTATAATATCTGCCACCGTCACATCTGGTGTTGCTAGTTTCTCAGCAAAACGATCTTCCCGATGCAACCAACTTACGGGAGTCTCATCGCCTTTTTCATTGATCAATTCCTTTGCATAACGGGATAATGGTTGCAATGGATCGTCATTAATCTCTGATCCCTCAACAACTGGAATATACTCATCCAGCAAATAAACCATTTGTCTTGCTAGACGCGTCTTAGCCTGCCCTCGCAATCCTAAAAGATTAATATTATGCCTAGAGAGAATGGCTCTCTCTAACTCAGGAATAACCGTATGCTCATAACCGTGAATTCCTGTAAAAGTAGGCTCTTGATTTTGAATCTTGGCAATGAGATTTGAACGCAGTTCATCTTTTATACTTTTAGAAACCCAGCCGCTTGCTTTAAGTTGCCCTAATGTTGTTATTTCGTTTATATTCATAGTGTTTTGTTATTATCCAATTGCATTAAGCATATGTCGCACCTGTAAATCTCCATAACCATATATAGCTGCTTGTTTGCTGAACGCTCTAAAAATAGAACCAAAATCAGCCTTATCCATTTTCTGATGCAGTTCTTTTAATATTTCTTGAGGTTTTCCTAAATGGTTATCCTTAGGTATTCTTTCTAAATGTGCTTCAAATGCCTTTCCTATAAAAGGATATCTCTTTTTTAAATCATTATTAATTGCATTAAATTCTTCTGTATTATTATTGGCATATACCTGCCATAACTGGATTAACCCCTCTTCTTTTAAAGCTAATCTAGACTCTAAAGCGGCTTTCAGTTGATCATTGTCTAAATGTCCAAAACTATAGGGAGAATCATCTCCTGAGCGCACTAGATACTTTTTTGCACTAAGCGACTTTAAATAATCTAACAAAAACCACCAATTAGCCTGACAAAACAAATCATCTTCAAACCAAAAACAAACAATACTTTCATTAAATATTTGCTGCATCTTATTCAATTCTGACAGCACATAATCTTTGTAAGATAAATCTCTTCCAAATTGACGATAGATATAAGCTTCTCTAGCTTTAAAAAAACCCTTCCAACCGTGAGACGAGTCTAAAGGTCCATCCATCATGAGCTCCCGCATTGTTAGGATAGTCCCGTCAATTTCTAATTCGTGAAGACGTTCTGAAAGCGCATCTCCATTGGTAATATGTACAATCCCTGCACTCAATTAGCCTATTCTCGTTTTAAGATTGGTTTCATAATCCTTTTTGGAGGGAAAAAATGTTCATTCTCTAAAATAACCACCTTCTGCTTAGGTTTTCCTTCTTCGCTGCAAAGCGTAATCATCATCGCATTTTCTTCTTTCTATTCGTTTCATAATCCTATTTTAGAAGAAACGGAAAATTTAGAAAATGAAACAGAAATATGTTCATTTTCTAAAATAACCACCCTTTGCTTAGGTTCTGGATATGTAAAATTTATACACACTACCGTATTTTCTTCTTTCTATTTGTTTCATAATCTTGAAAAATCATTTCACCTAAGCCTTGTAAACCTGTATAAAATGCTTTCCCTTGATTAGCTTCTGTAAAGGCATCTACAAATTGCTGTAAATACGAGTCATTCGCAATCATAAAGGTGGTGATAGGTATGTTTACCTTTCGCGCTTGACGCGCCATACTATAGCATTTACTTACAATATGTTCATCTAAACCATTAGGGTTTTTATAATACCTGCCGTCTTTGAGCCGCAAACAGCTAGGTTTCCCATCGGTAATCATAAAAATCTGTTTATTGGTATTGCGCTTGCGACGTAAGATATCCATTGCCAGTTCTAGGCCAGCCACAGTATTGGTATGATACGGACCAACCTGTAAATACGGCAAATCTTTAATTTTTATAGGCCAGGCATCATTTCCAAACACAATCACGTCTAGACTATCTTTAGGATAACGCGTAGTTATTAATTGCGCCAGTGCCATAGCCACTTTCTTAGCGGGTGTAATTCTATCTTCGCCATAAAGAATCATACTATGAGAAATATCAATCATAAGTACGGTGCTCATCTGGGCTTTAAAATGAGTCTCTTCTACAACAAGGTCTTTTTCGCTTAAGCGAAAATCTCCAACACCATTATTAATCTGGGCATTGCGCAAGCTTTCGGTCATAGAAATGCGTTCTAAAGCATCTCCAAAACGATAACTCCTATAATCTCCCGTATGTTCATCTCCTCTTCCTGTATGCTTGGATTTATGATTGCCCTGGGTGCTTTTTTTGAGCTTCCCGAAAATCTGGTCTAAGGCACGCTGCCTAATTGCACGTTCTGTCTTTTCTGTTATCGCTGCCCCCGAAGAGCCATCTGGTTTAACTTCCTCTCTGATATAGCCTCTCTCCTTGAGTTCGGCAACAAAATCATCCAAGGAATAGTCATCATTGGTTAGCCCATACTCCTTATCCAGCTCCTTGAGCCAGTCCATCGCTTCATCAAAATCTCCAGAAGTATGTGTAATCAACTCCTGAAAAATATCTAATAACTGATCAAACTTAGACTGTTCAGGCGCAGAATAGGTCGTAAAAACAAAACCAGAACGTTTGTGAGTGTATCTTTTCATAACTAGTATTAAAAATACGGTAAATTGCGTTAATTACGCTTTCGCGAAAGCGACCTTAACACCCCTTTAAGAAATCTAAAAGCACTTTTTCTTATTTTTAAGGTTTCCTTCCAATAAGGAGTTAATCTCAACAACCAAAATGAAAAGACTTTACACACTAATCCTTCTGTTTACAATTGCTTTTACAGGGAATTCGCAACAATTAGACATGTCACTAATGCAGGACATGCAACCTAGAAACATTGGGCCGGCAGGAATGTCTGGTCGTGTAACCGCTATAGATGTGGTCACAGAAAATCCAGACGTGATGTATGTAGGTACAGCCTCTGGGGGGTTATGGAAATCTACTTCTGGAGGGATCAAATGGGATCCTGTTTTTGATAATGAACTTACCGCTTCTATAGGAGCCGTTGCCATACAACAATCAAATCCTAGTGTGATTTGGGTAGGGACTGGAGAAGGAAACCCACGTAACTCCCTTAATGGTGGATACGGAGTCTATAAATCCCTAGACGGAGGGAAAAATTGGAAGTCTATGGGTCTTGAAAATACAAGACATATCCATAGGGTAATTATAGATCCTACTAATCCAGATGTGGTGTATGTAGGTGCCATAGGTTCTCCTTGGGGAGAGCATCCAGAACGTGGGGTGTTTAAGACTACAGACGGAGGGAAAACTTGGAAGAAAATCCTCTTTAACAATAACAAAACAGGAGTTGCAGATATGGTGATGGATCCTAGCAATCCTAACAAACTCTTTGTTGCGATGTGGGAACACAAGCGGGATCCTTGGTTTTTTAAATCTGGAGGAACCGGTAGTGGGATGTATATGACACACGATGGTGGAGATACTTGGAAAAAACTTTCTGATACCGATGGACTACCTAAAGGAGATTTGGGACGTATAGGTATTGCTATAGCTCGTAACAACCCAGATGTAGTATATGCCTTAGTAGAAGCTAAGAAAAATGCGCTCTATCGCTCTGATGACGGTGGTTTTAATTGGAAAAAGATTAATGAGAAGAGTGATATAGGAAATAGGCCTTTTTATTATAGTGAAATCTACGTAGACCCTCAAAATGAAAATCGTGTATTCTCCATTTTTACCTATGTGAATGTATCAGAAGATGGAGGGAAGAATTTTAGCCAACTTATGGGAGCCTATGGCGTAGACAACGGGGTTCATCCAGATCACCACGCCTGGTGGATACATCCTACTAATGGTAAGTTTATGATAGATGGTAATGATGGCGGGATGAATATTACAAAAGATGGTGGTAAAACTTGGCGTTTTATTGGCAACCTACCCGTTGCTCAGTTCTATCATATTGCTGTAGATAATGAATTCCCATATAATGTATATGGAGGGATGCAGGATAACGGCAGCTGGAGAGGCCCTGCTTATGTGTGGAGAACACAAGGTATAAGAAATCATTACTGGCAAGAAATCTCTTTTGGAGATGGTTTTGATGTCGTTCCCGATCCAGATGATAGCCGTTATGGCTGGAGTATGAGTCAGCAGGGATTTGTAAGTAGGTATGACTGGCAAACAGGGAATAACTATTCTGTACGCCCTACCCATCCCGACCCAGATGTAGCCCTACGTTTTAACTGGAATAGCGCTATCAATATTGACCCTTTTGATAGTAACACTAT
>JALZVV010000167.1 GCA_023299935.1 Dokdonia sp. | reverse complement strand
CAGCATCGTATTTTTCAAATACTGGCGCAAAGAAAACTCTTACGGCGTGACCAAAAATCTTTGGATCCGAAACTTTCATCATAGTTGCCTTCATATGCAAAGAGAATAATACACCTTGCTCCTTAGCCTCTTCTATCTGTCTTGTTAAGAAATTGAGCAATGCTTTTTTCTCTAGTAGAGAAGCGTCAATAATCTCACCTTCTAAAACAGGAATTGATTGTTTAAGAATAGTCACATTGCCTGAAGCATCCATATGTTGAATGCTTACATCAGCTGCATTTGTAACGGTTACAGATTTTTCATTATGTCTAAAATCTCCTGCAGACATTGTAGCTACGTGAGATATAGAATCTGCACTCCAGACTCCCATGCTATGTGGGTTGTTCTTAGCATATTGCTTTACGGGTTTAGGAGCTCTTCGGTCTGAATTCCCTTCCCTGAGAACTGGATTTACAGCACTTCCTAATACTTTAGCAAAACGCTTACGTAATGTTACTTCTTCTGCTGTTTCTGGATCTTCTGGAAAGTCAGGTATGTTGTATCCGTGACTTTGCAATTCTTTTATAGCCGACTGTAGTTGAGGTACTGAGGCACTAATATTAGGCAGTTTGATGATATTTGCTTCTGGCTTTTTAGCGAGGTTACCTAATTCTCCTAAAGCATCTTCTTGCTTTTGAGCATCTGTTAGCACTTCTGGAAAATTTGCTAAGATTCTTCCTGCTAGTGATATATCTTCTATGTCAATAAAGATGTTAGAGGATTTTGTAAAACGTTTAACAATGGGAAGAAAGGAATGCGTTGCGAGCATTGGAGCCTCATCAGTTAAAGTGTACTTTATTATTGTTTTAGCATCAGCCATAGGTGTAAAATTTGCAAGCAGGCCTAGAGACAGGCTGCTATATTTAAGGATGGCAAATATAGCTATTACTCAGCATTAATAATAATCTGAGTAGGGCTAGAACTGTAGTTTTTGATAATCTTGCATAAAAAAAGCCTTCCATTGGGAAGGCTCGTTTTGTATAAGTTGTTCTTGATTAAGAACGCTTTTCTTTGATTCTAGCTTTTTTACCAGTAAGACCTCTAAAGTAATAGATACGTGCTCTACGTACGCTACCTCTTTTGTTTACTTCAATTTTCTCAATTGCAGGTAAGTTTAATGGGAATACACGTTCTACTCCTATTGTTCCAGACATCTTACGAATGGTAAAAGTTTGCGTTCTCCCTGTTCCTCTTAGTTGGATAACAACTCCTCTAAAAAACTGTGTACGGCTTTTCTCGCCTTCCTTAATAGAGTAATACACTGTGATGGTATCACCAGCACTAAATTCAGGCAGTTCATTTTTTGGAATAAACTCGTCCTGTACAAATTTTACTAAATCTTCCATAGTTATGGATTTTTAAAAATTGTGCTTTGGATAACATTCACGTATATCGTCAGAGGTTAACTAAGCGGGTGCAAAAATAATTAATTATTCAAGAAAAACAGCGATTTCAAATCACTTTTTGATGATGTTTTTCTGTTTTTCGCGCAAGCAAATATATTTAAACAACAAAAAAACTTCTACCAGAGTGTAGAAGTTTTACTTTTTTATCGCTTCACTCTTATTAAAGAGCGGCTACGTGCTTTGCTAATTTTGATTTTAAATTAGACGCTTTATTATCATGGATAATATTGCGCTTTGCTAATTTGTCAATCATAGCAACTACAGTAGGATATAAAGTTTCTGCTTCTTTCTTGCTAGAAAGGTCGCGTAACTTTTTTATCGCGTTACGAGTCGTGCGGTGCTGATATCTATTTCTCAGACGCTTCGTCTCACTGTTTCTTATTCTTTTTAATGCTGACTTGTGATTTGCCATCTTGTTGTCGTTAAATTCGTATTATCAATATTGTAGCCCGTAGGGGAATCGAACCCCTCTTACATGGATGAAAACCATGCGTCCTAGCCGATAGACGAACGGGCCTAGAACCTGCGAGAATTACTTCGCATATTATAATTTGTAGCCCGTAGGGGAATCGAACCCCTCTTACATGGATGAAAACCATGCGTCCTAGCCGATAGACGAACGGGCCTAGAACAATTGTCTAAATTGCGGATGCAAAAATACAACTATTTTTAGATGCCGCAAACCTTAGCTGCACTTTTTTAAATACGCTTTTAATAGGCCTTAGCAAATAGCACGCGCTGCTTAGATGGGGCACCGGTTAAAACGCATTTTCCATCTTCTAATATGCTATCCATAGGGATACAGCGAATGGTCGCTTTGGTAAGTTGTTTTATTTTTTCCTCGGTCCCAGCAGTTCCATCCCAATGTGCGCTAATAAAACCGCCTTTGGACTCTAAAATTTCTTTAAATTCATCAAAAGTGTCTACAGTTGTGTAATGGTCTTCTCTGTATTTTTTTGCTTTTTCAAATAGATTGTCTTGTATTTCTTTGAGAAGCAGTGCCACCCTATTAACAACGGCGTCTTTTGCTACAAATTCCTTTGTGAGCGTGTCTCTTCGAGCTAATTCAACCGTTCTTTTTTCTAAATCTTTTGGTCCAATACCAATACGAAGAGGAACTCCTTTAAGCTCATATTCGTTAAATTTCCATCCTGGTTTATGAGTATCTCTGTTGTCATACTTAACAGATATTCCTCTAAGCCTAAGGTCGTCGACAATTTCATTAGCTACTTGTGATATGGCTTCTAGTTGCTCTTCTCCCTTGTATATCGGCACAATAACTACTTGGTATGGTGCTAGATTAGGAGGGAGCACTAAACCTTGATCATCACTATGGGTCATAATTAAGGCACCCATAAGTCGGGTAGATACCCCCCAAGAAGTGGCCCAAACGTGGTCCTGTTTTCCTTGGTTAGTGGTAAATTTTACATCAAACGCTTTCGCAAAATTTTGACCCAAAAAGTGAGAGGTTCCTGCTTGTAATGCTTTTCCGTCCTGCATTAAAGCCTCAATACAGAAGGTCTCATCTGCTCCTGCAAAACGTTCACTTTCTGTTTTTAATCCTTTAATAACAGGCACAGCAAGGAAATTTTCGGCAAAAGTAGCATACACATTATTCATCAGTTCTGCTTCTTCCATAGCCTCTTGTTTGGTTGCATGAGCCGTATGTCCTTCTTGCCATAAAAACTCAGCGGTTCGCAGAAATAAACGGGTTCTCATCTCCCAGCGCACTACATTAGCCCATTGATTTATAAGAAGAGGTAAATCTCTATACGATTGTATCCATCCTTTATAAGTGCTCCAAATAATTGCCTCACTCGTAGGTCTTACAATAAGCTCTTCTTCCAGCTTAGCGTTAGGATCTACAATGAGTTTACTAGGATTATCTGGATCTGTTTTAAGGCGATAGTGGGTTACCACTGCACATTCCTTGGCAAAGCCTTCCGCATTTTTCTCTTCGGCTTCAAAAAGGCTTTTAGGGACAAAAAGTGGGAAGTAGGCGTTTTGGTGCCCTGTTTCCTTAAACATTTTATCAAGCTCTGCTTGCATTTTTTCCCATATCGCAAAGCCATAAGGTTTTATTACCATGCAGCCTCTTACGGCAGAATTTTCGGCGAGATCAGCTTTAACGACCAACTCGTTATACCATTTGGAATAATCTTCGCTTCTTTTTGTTAAGTTCTTCCCCATAAATACTTACTTTGGCACAAATATTGTGTATAATAAAATCAATAAAATATGTGGTGCAAAACTACTTATTTTTGCTAGTAACAACAATAAAACACATTAGAGATATGTATTTTTCTTCAACTCTTCGCTCTTCTTTAAAAACAGTAGCGTTTTCAGCATTGGCTGCAATAGGCTTACTTTCTTGTTCATCTACCCAAAACGTCTATGACGATGATGGGATTTATAGTTCTGGTAATTCTGGAACCGCAAGAACAACTCAACAACGTCCTGCTGAGCAGACGGAGCAATCAGAAAATGCTCAAGAGTACAAGGATTTTTTCCAAAACGGAGCACGTCGATTAGAAGATATACCAGAAGAGGGAGCCATATTTACGGATATAGAGGAGTATACATCGGAGGGAGAAAATGGTGAAGAATATGATGATGATGGATCGTATGAAGAAGGAAGAGCAGCTTGGGGAGATGAGACTGAGGATACTGTTGTTTATGTATATAACAACTCACCCTTCTATGGTTTTAATCGTTTTGGATACGGTGGATTTGGATTTGGGTTTAATAACTTTGGATTTGGTTTTAATCGTTTTGGTTATGGTTGGCCTTACTATGGTGGATTTGGATTTAACAGGTTTGGTTTTGGAGGTTTCGGGTACGGTGGTTTCGGTTTTGGATATGCTTTCAATCCATTCTTTTATGGAGGTGGATTCTACAATAGACCTTATTTTAACGGAGCATATAATGGATATGGAGGAAGTGCAGTTGCCTACAATAACGGAAGAAGAAGAGCTTCTGTTAATAATGGTAGAAGATCTTCAGCTTCCAGAGCAGTAGCAGAGTCTAGATCTAGATTAAGAGGGAATAACGCAAGAAGTACATCTGCACGCAGTAGAGCAACGTATTCAAGAAATAGAGGAACTACTCAAGCCAGAGGGAATAGAGTTACGGGTACTAGGCCTAATACCAGTGCTTCAAGAGGCAGAAGGCCGGCTGCAACTCGACCTAACGCAGGTACTTCGAGAGGCGAGAGACCAGCTGCAACGGGACCTAATACAACTAGAAAAAGGTCTTCAGGAAATGTTTCAAGATCAGGGTCATCAAGTTCAAGAACCCGACCTTCTGGAAGTAGCTCTAGAACGCGACCATCTAGCAGTTCGTCAAGATCAGGATCAAGTTCTGCAAGAAGTAGCAGTTCTAGATCAAGTAGTAGATCTAGTGGCGCATCAAGATCTAGCTCTTCATCAAGAAGTAGCGGATCAAGAGGAGGTGGCTCTCGTGGAGGATCACGTCGTGGATAGGGATTTGTTATTCTTATAAAAAAAGCAATTAATTTTTTATGAAAAAGATATTTTTAATAGCAGTTCTAGCAACTGCCAGTATTACTAGTGCCCAATCTGTAGGAGACGCCTTACGTTTATCTACATCTGATATTACAGGTACTGCAAGGTTTAGAGCCTTGAGTGGAGCTTTTGGGGCCTTAGGAGGAGATTTAAGTGCCATAGGAATTAACCCAGCTAGTAGCGCAGTATTTACAAAAGGAACAGTTTCCTTTTCAGTAGCTAATGATAACTCTGCTAATGACACTTCTTATTTTGGAACTAGTACAGATATAAGTGATAACAATGTAGAAGTAAATCAAGTTGGTGGAGTATTTGTAGTTGACTCAGGTTCTAATACTAAATGGAGTAAGATTACCTTAGGATTTAATTACGATCGCACAGAAGATTTTAATGATCAATTTGTAGCTTCGGGTAGTGGCGATACTTCTATATCGAGTTATTTTAACGAGTTTGCACAAGGAGTTCCTTTGGATTTATTAGAAACCTTAGAAGGAGAATCTATTTCAGAACTCTATCAGTTTCTAGGGGAAACAGAGGGTTTTGGCGCACAACAAGCTTTGTTAGGATTTCAGTCCTTTATTATAGACCCTGTAGATGGAACAGATTTTGGGAATACTTCATACGTTGTTAATACGGGAGTCGCACCTTTTGATCAAGATTTTTTCTTTAGATCGAGTGGTTTTAATGGCAAAGCTTCATTTAACTTGGGAGCTCAATACAATAAAAATTTATATGTAGGAATTAATCTCAACTCTCACTTTTTTGAATATGATGAGAGTACTGTTTTATTTGAGTCATCAGATTCTTTTTCTGATGGTCCAACGTCTATCAGACAAGTGCGATTTGAAAATAATTTGAACACTTTTGGAGGAGGATTTTCATTTCAAGCTGGTTTTATTGGGAAGATTCAAGAGAATTTGCGTGTGGGGTTTACCTATGACTCACCTACTTGGTATACTATATCAGAAGAAGGAACCCAAAATATCAGAACGGTTGCTGAGGATGACATAGGAGAATTTACGACTACTGTAAATCCACAGGTGGTGAATATATTTGAGAGGTATGAAGTGAAGACTCCAGATAAATATACAGGAAGTGTTGCTTATTTATTTGGAAAACAAGGTTTGATTAGTTTTGATTATTCATACACAGACTTTACAAACTTAGCTTTTAGACCACAAGGAGATCCATTTTTTCAAGCACAAAATGCTGCGATTGATGAATTGCTTACAGCTGCTTCTACCTTTAGATTAGGGGGAGAATATCGAGCTAAAGAGTGGAGTTTTAGAGGAGGATATCGCATGCAGGAAAGCCCTTATGAGGACGAGACTACCTTAGGAGATCTAACGGGATTCTCATTAGGATTAGGATATAATTTTGGAAAAACAAAACTAGATATAGCTTATGACAGGTCTGAACAGGATCGCAGTCAAGCACTATTTAATACGGGACTTACAAGTGCTGCAAATATTAGTAATACTAATGCAACAGTGGTTGCTACACTTACATTGAGTTTATAACATTATTGAGTTTAAAGCATATAAAGGTCAATAGCAAGTGACCTTTATTTTTTTGCCATTATCTTTGCCAAAACCTGTTTTATGAAAAAGATTATCGCTTTTGCTGGTAGTAACAGTAGCAATTCAATTAATCACCAACTCATTACTGCAATTGCGGGTCAGATTACGAGTTGTGAGACTACTGTACTAAAACTAACCGACTATAACATCCCAATGTTTAATATAGATACGGAGAATGAGTCTGGTATTCCTGAAGATGTGTTATTACTTAAAACTGAAATCGAAAAATGCCAGGGTATTATCTTGTCAGTAAATGAGCATAATGGTGCTGTTTCTGCTTTTTTTAAAAATATTCTGGATTGGCTTTCTCGAACAGATCGCAATTATCTAGAAGGTAAAAAGGTGTTGTTAACAAGTACCTCTCCCGGTGCTCGAGGGGCTAAATCGGCCTTAGAGTATGCAAAGGCGAGCTTGCCTAGATTTGGTTCTGCGATTGTAGAGAGTTTTAGTTTTCCATCCTTTCAAGAAAATTTTGATTCGGAGAAGGGACGTATTTCTAATGATACTTTGCAATTGGGTATAGATGAGGTAGTCGCTTCCTTCTTACAAGAAGTCCAAGCTACAGATTAATTAGTAAACCTTTTCTAGCAATACAATATCAAAGGCAGTATCTACAACTACCTGCCCATTAACGACAGGGAAATTTTTATTTGAGAAATGATCGTGGAGTTGTTTCGCTTTCGCGAAAGCGCTATCTAAAACAATTTCTTTTTTCCCTTGGCCGAGTTCAAGGCCAATGATTACTTGATCTGTAAAATTTTCGTTAGTATATGACCTACTAAAAGTATACGGAGATTGACTAAGCATCTGATGCTTTCCAGCGCCTACGGCGGGATGCTTGGCTCTAAATTGTCCTAATTTTTGCCACAGTTGGTGTAGATGCGACGTCTCCTGCATATTCTCATTGCTCCAATCCATAGGGCTTCTTAATGTTGCATCTCCTTGTGTTCCTTCAATGATGAGAGGGCGAGCCACTTCATCACCATAATAGATTTGAGAAATTCCGGAAGTTAGCAATAACTTAATTGCTGTTTCCCTTGTGTGCTGGCGCTCTTTATCAAAGGGTGAGCCATCATCGTGAGATGTTGCATAGTTTGTAATACTCTTTCCTTGATGTGAGCTTTGTATTAGGTTGCTGTATTTAGAAAACAGACTCTCGTAATCGCCTTTTGCATCCTGTTTAAATTGAAAATTAATCAAGTTGTCAAAGCCTTTGTCAAAGTAATCTACGATAGTACCATCTCCAAAATCATAGTCTCGTCCTCCATCTACAGAATACCCGTACACTTCTCCAAACATAAAAAAAGGAGTGCTGTCTTTGCTATTATGTGTTGTTCTATAACTAGCTAAGGCTTTGTCTGCAATTTCTCTTAGGACAACCCAAGATGCTTCATCTACGTGTTTTGTGGTATCAATTCTATACGCATCTATGCCTAGTTCTCTTATGTAGTCTGTTAACCATTTAATGATATAATTTCTAGGCGTTTGGGCAAGTTGGTTTTCCTTAAAAAAGGTATTCAATTCCTCCATTTCTTGATCATATCTTCCTTCTGCTTTCCACTTTTCCGCTAGGGATTCAGGAATCTTAACCTCTTGCGTGGCTTCTGTTAGGATGTCCGGAAGGTTTTCTACTAGACTACACTTGGTAGTATTATCATAGGTGGTAAAGGCGCAGTTGGGACTTTCTCGTGCCCAATCCTCTCCCCAAAAAGGATCCATGGCAGTTACAGGACCTGTATGGTTAAGAACTACATCCATCACAATTTTAATACCTCTATTATGTGCTGCATCTACCACATTTTTGAGGTCCTTCATAGTCCCGAAATTGGGATCTAATTGCGTCCAGTCTTTTGTCCAATAGCCGTGATATCCATAAGTAACACCAGTGCCCTCATCTACAGCATCGTGCACTTGCTCTACAACAGGAGTAAACCAGATGGCATTAACGCCAAGATCAGTAAAGTATCCTTCTTCAATTTTTTGTTGAATACCTTTTAAATCACCCCCTTCAAATCCTCTAAGAACAGCAGTTTCTTTTGTACGATTAAAGTTAGTATCATTTGTTATATCGCCATTATAGAAACGATCAGTAAGCAAGAAATACATATTGGCCGCTTCCCATACAAAAGGAGCTTCAGTTGTTGGGTTTATAGTAGATGATGTATTGTCTTTACAGCTACTTAGTGTAATGAGCAAAAGACTAATTATAAGCGTAATGCAATTTTTCATGGCAAATGATTTATATCGCTAAGCTACTAAAATGAGTGGTAAACCTATAGTTTTTAGTTTATGGGGTAAGAAATAAGTATTTTTGAAAACGATAAAACAACCTTATGCCTTCTGTAAAAGTCTGGTTACAGGCAGCTCGATTACGTACCCTGCCGCTCTCTATTTCTGGGATTCTTGTAGGCGCGGCTATGGCAATAAAAGAAGGAGCATTTACGTGGGACGTGTTTGCCCTAGCATTACTAGCAACTTTGGGTTTTCAGATATTATCTAATTATGCAAATGATTATGGTGACGGGATAAAAGGAACTGATAATGAAGATCGAGTAGGACCCAAAAGAGCCATCCAATTGGGATTGCTCTCTCCTAAACAGCTTAAGAAAGGAATGTGGGTAACAGTTGCAATTACGGTAGTTATTGTAATTGCTCTTATTTATACTGCCTTTGGTCAATCAAGCCCTGTATTATCTACTTTGTTTTTCTTTTTGGGAATAACTGCTATGATTGCCGCGATTAAGTATACTGTAGGGAAGAAAGCTTATGGGTATCGAGGGCTTGGAGATGTATTTGTGTTTCTCTTTTTTGGGCTTGTAAGTGTCTTAGGATCTTATTTTTTGTTTACCATAAAGTTGCCTAGTTATCATTTTTTTGGAGCTACGAGTATAGGATGTCTAGCCACTATTGTGCTTCATCTTAATAATATGCGTGACCGCGAGAGCGATATGAAAGTCGGTAAAAATACCCTTGCAGTTCATCTAGGCAAACAAGGTGCTTTGCGCTATCATAATATCCTTTTAGGTGTGGGTGTAATGTCTTGGATTGGCTATTTGTTATTTGAGAGGGCTCAGCCTCTGCTGTTTGCCAGTCTAATAGCATTTATACCTTTGTTGTTGCACTTCATTAAGGTGCAAAAAGTACAAGATCATAAGTTGTTAGATCCTCAGCTCAAGGTGGTGGCTTTGAGTACTTTTTTACTGGCACTCTTATATTTTATTATATCATTTTTTTGAAAGCAAACTATCATAAACATATTCTAGAATTCAAAGCTCCTAGCGGTACTTCACGTGGTGTGCTTAAAACTAAGGAAACTTGGTTTATAGTGATAGAAGATGGAGAAAATAACGGTATAGGAGAATGCGGGATATTGCGCGGACTCAGTTATGACGACCGTCCCGATTATGAAGATAAACTGCATTGGACTTGCGAGAACATTGCTAAAGGTAAAGATGTGTTGTGGGAAGCACTTAGGGAGTTTCCTAGTATTCAGTTTGGTGTGGAGATGGCATTCCTATCCTTAGCGTCGCAAGATCCATATGTTTTATTTCCTTCAGATTTTACCAGAGGAGTAAAGGCGATAGATATCAATGGTTTGGTATGGATGGGGGATGAGGGTTTTATGAAAGAGCAAGTTTCTCAGCGCCTAGAAGATGGTTTTTCCTGTATTAAGATGAAGATAGGAGCGATTGATGTTGATCAGGAAATGGCAATTTTGAGAGGTATCAGAACGCATTTTGACAAAGATAAAATTACACTTCGGGTAGATGCTAATGGAGGTTTTGCTTTCGCGAAAGCAAAACAAATACTACAACAATTAGCAGCACTCGATATCCACTCCATAGAACAGCCAATCGCCGTAGGGCAGGTGGAAGAAATGGCTAATCTTTGTGTACAAACACCCACACCTATTGCCTTAGATGAAGAATTGATTGGAATAACTGAAGTTGCAAAAAAAAGAGCCTTACTGCAAAACATACGACCACAATATATTATCTTGAAGCCAAGCTTTATAGGTGGTTACAAAGGCGCTGAAGAGTGGATTGCCATTGCAGATGAACTAGAAATAGGGTGGTGGATAACCTCTGCCTTAGAAAGTAATATAGGCTTAAATGCAATTGCACAATGGACCTTTATGATTAAAGCAAAAGGACCTCAAGGTTTGGGGACAGGAAGTTTATACACCAATAACATTCCAGGACCACTGGAAGTAAAAAAGGGAACATTACAATATAACCCCAATAGGAATTGGGAATTTAAATTTTAAGATATGTATATAGAAGAAGCGTATAAGAATTTACATCAAGGATGGCGTTACATCATTGGGTTTTTAATCATTTTTATTGTAGGCTGGCAATTGATAGGAGTTGTTCCTATAATGATAGCTGCATTTGCCAGAGCAGAAAATATTCATGACTTATTGAATGCGGGTCTAGAAAATTTTATGCCCTTGTTTAAGGGAGAAAACAACCTTTACCTTGCCTTAATGCTCTTCACTTTTGTAGGAGGTCTTATTGCTCTTGTTGCTGTTGTTAAGTATTTACACCAACAAAAATTTAAAAGTTTAATCACTTCTAGAAGAAAAATAGATTGGGGAAGAGTATTCTTTGCTTTTGGGGTGTGGGCCGTATTCTCTATTGTGACTACAGTGATAGGGTACTATCTAGCTCCCGAAGATTTACAATGGAATTTTAACCTCCGACCATTTTTGGGATTACTAGCGATAAGCATTTTATTATTACCACTTCAAACCAGTTTTGAGGAATTTTTGTTTAGAGGGTATTTAATGCAGGGAATAGGTATCGCGGCTAAAAACAGAGCTGTTCCATTAATTATTACGTCGCTAGTTTTTGGTTTAATGCATGCCTTTAATCCAGAAATAGAAAAATTGGGCTATAGCGTACTTTCAGTCTATATAGGTCTTGGTTTTTTCTTAGGAATTATAACTCTTATGGATGATGGGATGGAACTTGCTCTAGGGTTTCACGCGAGTAATAATATGATCATTGCTTTGTTAGTGACTTCAGATTGGACAGCATTACAAACGAACTCTGTTTTTCTGGATGTGTCAGAGCCTTCTGCTATGGGACAAATCATTCCTATTTTTATTATTCTGCCCATACTCACTTTTATCTTTGCTAAAAAATACAAATGGAGTGGATGGAAAGAAAAACTATTTGGAAAAGTACATCCTCCCGTAATAGCTGAAGAGAGCGATAGTCTCATTGTATAAAATTACTGATTACATCATATTGCTAGAAGAAGGATTATGCGATCTGAAGAAGAAAATTTCATAAAAATTCACTCAGAGTTTCGGCTTAATGACGAAGCACATACAGTAGACTCCTTAAAAGCTTTGGCTACTCAATATCGTAATCAAGAGGAGCAGTACCTCAAGGCCATAGGAAGTTTTATTTTAGACTGGCTTGATGACAAAGATTTTGTGGAAGTGCAAACATCTGGTTCTACTGGGAAAGCTAAAAAGATTAGCATCCAGAAATCGGCTATGGCTAAGAGTGCTCTTGCCACCGCAAAACATTTTGATGTTTTTCAAAAAACCAAAGCTTTATTATGTCTTCCTGCAGAATATATTGCAGGAAAAATGATGCTTGTAAGAGCGCTCACTCTCGGGTGGCATCTGGATATGGTGAAGCCGCAATCTAAGCCGTTAAAAAATATCAATCAATCTTATGATTTTTGTGCAATGACGCCATTTCAATTAGAAGGATCATTATCAAAAGTGCATTTATTGTCAACGTTGATTGTAGGAGGAGGCGCTATCTCATTACCTCTTAAAAATAAGCTACAAGGATTTGATACCGCAATCTATGAAACTTATGGTATGACAGAGACCGTAACGCATATTGCTGTAAGAAGAGTAAATCCTAAAGAGGCAATAGCATCTGCCATACCATTCACTACATTGTCTAATGTGCGTTTAGAGCAGGATAAAAGAGGTTGTTTGGTAATTAATGCCCCCGCAGTAAGTAAACAGGCTGTGGTGACTAATGATCTAGTGAAATTGCTAAATGATACTCAATTTATGTGGTTGGGTAGAGTGGATAATGTGATTAATAGTGGAGGGGTTAAGTTATATCCAGAACAGATTGAGCATAAGTTAGGAAGTATTATTAAGACTAATTTCTTTATCGCAGGAATACAAGACGATCTTCTTGGAGAACGGGTAGCTTTATTTGTAGAACAGGAAGAAGCTTTTAGTTTTAATTCAAAAACTGAGCTTGAAGGAGTGTTGGATGCTTATGAAATTCCAAAATTCATCTATACATTGGCACGTTTTGAACGCACGCCAAACGGAAAAATACAACGTAAGCAAACTATAAAAAATGCGCTTAATCAGAAGAGATAAAACTAGCAATCGCTAGTTTATAGCTCTGCAATCCAAAGCCCACAATAATGCCTTTTGCATATTTAGAAATATAGGATTGATGTCTAAAGGATTCTCTCGCAAAAGTATTTGATATATGAACTTCTATAACTGGAGTTGCGATTCCTGCTACAGCATCGCCTATACCTACTGAAGTATGCGCATATGCCGCCGCATTAAGAATAATGCCATCTACTTCTGTCGCCGCTTTTTGGATCGCATTAATGAGCTCACCTTCTACATTAGACTGAATATATGAAAACTCAACCGTGGGAAATTCTTTTTCTAAGAGCTCTTGGTAATCTTTAAAAGTTTGTCCTCCATAAATCTCTGGCTGTCTTGTGCCTAAAAGATTTAAGTTAGGACCATTTATGATGCGTAATTTCATAGGTATGCTTTAACGCTGCGTTCTTCCTTAGATGGTTACTCTCGCAAGCTCGATTTAGCAAAAGCATAAAAATACCACATATACTAGCATAAAAAAAGCGCCTTTGTATAAAAGCGCTTTCTATAAATTGTACCGTCTAAAAAGAGTGTGTTAATTTTTTTCTCTTGAACCTAACTGTAATTTATAAGCTACACCTATATTCAAATAATTAATTTTTGTACTTACAATATTGTTAACCTCTTCTTCCTGAAAATCATTGAGCTGTGGTGCAAATCGTAGATTTAAGTTAAAATGTTCATTGATGTCAAAGCCTGCTCCAAAGGCAAAAGCAATATTTGACCTGCCAATATCTTCAGAAACTTCATCAATTGTGTAGGTAAATTGCCCTCCTGCTTGGAAATAGAAATCAGTATTTCCCATATAGAATTTGACAAGTACTGGCAGTTGTACAAAGTTTGTGCTTCCTGCAACTAAATAATCCAATTCTGTTTCTATATTAATTCTTTCTGTGAGTCCCACATCCAGAACAAGACCTCCGTAAATTCCTTGTCTGTTATTATTAACTGTTTGGTCATTGTCAAATACAACACGACCACCCGCGTTGAGTAAACCTGCGGTAACCCCAATTCTAGTTTTCTGAGAGTACAGGGTAAGAGAGGTTAAAAGAATAAAGAATAGTGTAAATGTACTTTTTTTCATGCGAGGTGTTTTATTAATTAGAAAGCGTTTATTATTCTTAGTTGTCTAAATAAAAACAAGTATTTTTAACGACCTTGTTTTTTTGATTAATTAGGTGTAGTCTTATTAGGTCTTAATTACTTACATGAACTGGAAAAATAGTATCACAGATTATAAACATTACCTGCGTATAGAACGTGGATTATCTGATAATACGATTTCTAATTATGCCCGTGACTTAAATAAACTTAATAGATTTTTAGATGACCATACCATTGAGAAATCGCCTATCAAAATCTCTGAAAAAGAAATACAGCAATTTGTATATCAACTTGCTAAAGAAGTTCAGCCAAGATCACAGGCGCGCATTATTAGTGGCTTGAAAGGTTTTTTTAATTATCTAATTTTTGAAGATTACAGAGAAGATAATCCTATGGATTTAATTGAACCTCCTAAAGTGGGTAGGAAACTTCCAGACACCTTGTCTGAAGACGAAGTAGATATGATTATAGCGGGGATAGATTTAAGTAAACCCCAGGGGGAACGTAATCGTGCTATGCTTGAGACCCTGTATGCTTGTGGTCTTCGTGTCTCTGAATTGATTGCTCTTAAGTTATCTGATCTTTATTTTGAAGAAGGATTTATTAGTGTTCAGGGTAAAGGGAACAAACAACGATTTGTGCCTATAAGTGCGCACACACAAAAATTTATTACTATCTATTGTGATCAAGTGAGATCGCATCATACTGCGCAACCGGATAGTGTAGATGTCCTTTTTTTAAATAGGAGAGGTAAGTATCTTACACGAGCCATGGTCTTTACAATTATTAAAAATTTGGTTCTTAAAGTAGGGATTAAGAAAATTATTAGCCCCCATACTTTTAGACATAGTTTTGCGACACATTTATTACAAAATGGAGCAGATTTGCGTTCTATTCAACAGATGTTAGGTCATGAGAGTATTACTACTACAGAGATTTATACTCATATTGATCGCTCACAGCTCGCCGATACTTTGGCTAAATTTCATCCTAGAAGTAATTGAATGATTGATGCTTTCGCGAAAGCATAATCACCTTTATTCAGTTTTTATTGCGATAATCCCTTCCTGTCTTCCTGAGACATATTTAAACCCTTTCTCTCCCCAGAACCCTGCTTCTTCAAGCATAATTCTAATGTCTTTTTTCCATTCTGGGATGGTGACTGTAGTATTAAGTTCTATAGCGTATACCGTATTAGGGTATAATGTATAATCTCCTGTGCCGGGGACACCTCCTTGTGAATCCCACATTCCTATAGTAGGCCCTGCAGCATGTCCGTAAAGTCCAAGTGGGTGCGTATATATAGCTGGGCGATACCCTTCTTTTTTACCTTGTTCTAGGCTATTGAGTAATATCTGATTTCCGGTATCTCCTGTTCTAAAATTAGTGGTTAGAATGTCTTGAATTCTATTGCCATCTTTAAAAGCTTCTTGCAAGTAAGCTGGTGGTTGTGTTTCATCATCTCTTAAGACATAGGCGTGCTGCTGACAATCTGTATTAAGTCTCAAATAAGTGATTCCAAAATCACAATGAAGCAAGTCTCCTTTTTGAATAATTTTCCCTTCTGGTCTATTGGAAAAAGAGGTGATGTGGCTTTCTAATTTTTCTTCAGAACGCTGTATATCTATCGTGGGATGAAACCATGTGCTTAATCCTAAATCTGTTACTTTCTGCCTTAAAAACCAAACGATATCATCTGTCGTGGTAACTCCTGGTGTAATGGTCTTGTTACTAAAAGCTTCTGCGATAATGTTATGGGTAATATCCACTAGGTCTTCATAATGCATCATTTCTGTTGCTGTTCTAGATTCTAACCAGGCTACAGCGAGATCCTGTGCTGAGGTAATCTTAGTTCGGAAATCTTGAGGTAATTCCTGAATAAATTCAGAATAATCTGTTTTTACTATTCCATCTGCAAGGCCATAATCATCAGAATAGTTGAGAGCTATTTTTTTAGGATTGTTTTGCTTAATAATGTCTACTAAAGCTTTCCATTGATTAGGTTGCTTTTCTTTGTCCCAGGCAGACTGGATATTCTTACCCACATTATAACGGGCTATTGCAAGCTTTTGAATCGTATTTTCTTCTTTATCTCTATAGAATACTAGTATTGTTCTTCTTCTTGCATTAAGCCATGTAGAGGGAAGCATGGTTTTAAGGACCGGGTCTTCATTATATTCTCTGGAGATGAGCACCCACATATCTATGCTTGTACGATCCATAAGCTCAGGGAGAAGTTCATTAAATCGTTCTTCTAAAATATTATCTATTACTACGGCTCGATCTCTTTCAGGTAAAATCTGAGCAGAGCAAACAAAAGATGTAATCAGTATAAGGCAGAGTGCTATTCTTTTCATAGTGGTAATGATTGTATTCACTTGTAAATATAAAATAAAAAAGAGCGTTCGAAAGAACGCTCTTTTTTATTTATTCTATAGTGACTAACTTCTAGCCATTGTTTTTTTCTTTTTTTCTCTTTCTTTTTTTCTCTTTCTTTTTTTCTTTTTTTAACTCTTTAGATTTAGCTCCAAATTCTTCTTCTGAAATTATGGCATCTGTTTGTTCTTGAGAAAAAACACTAAGCAAGTTTTTTTCTAATGTTTTCTTTTCTGCATTTATACCTTTCTGTTTCTCATCAAATTTTAAGTTAACATCAAATGCAATTGCAGAAGTCTTAGAGTAGTATTCTTGTAAAAAACTTTTTAGGACTTCTTTTTGAAAATCATCAATACCTATAAGTTCCTGATATAGATTAGCACGTTCTTGGCTTAATAAAAAAACATCAGGAGGAGCAGGCTCTCCGGCAGGTCTGTCTGGGGCAGGAGGTGAATATCCTCTTTGACCTCTTTGAATACTGCCAAGGTTTTGCCCAATTGCGTTACCTCCTAAAGAGAATAGTAAAACTGCTATTAGTAATGATCGTATCATTTCAAGTTTTTTACAAAGATGCATAATTAGTTATAAATCCTAAAGCAAAAGAGATGCCAAAGACTTAATTCTTTATTATTTCTAATACATCAGGTAATATAGTTAAGGCGGTAAGAGCTATTGCACCGCCTAGTTTTGTATGATTAGAGGCAGTAGTTTTTTCTTTTTCTTTTACGTGTACATCAGTTGTTTTAACGCCAGTGGTATTCTCAACAATATCGGTTGTAGAATTATTATTAAGGATAAGAAAAACGCTATTGTCTATACCTTCTTTACCGTGAAATTTAGCAGTTTCAAAAGCGAGATTTATTCCGTCTACATTAGGTGAAGGCTTATTTATCTCTATGGCTTTAATATAAGAACTGAGATTGTCGATTTCTTGGATTAAGGTGTATGGCATAAGTACTCTGCCTTGAGAACCATATAAACCAATAGCAATAAGGCTTTCTTTTGTTAATCGTTTAGATAATAAGATTATTCCTTGTTCTAGAAAAAAACGATTTTCACCGTTTAGTCCTTTAGGTCCAACTCCTAGAGCTATATATATTCTCTGCTCTCGAGGGGTATTCTCTAATGAAGCAATATAAGAGATGAAATCTTCAATTTTGATACTTTTAGTATGTATCTCTGTGTCGTTTTGGGCATAGGCCGTTGCAAGTCCCAATAGCATTAAGCTATAAAAAAAGAATGTTTTCATAATACGTTGTTTTTGTTTTATGAATTAAAAGTATCAACATTACTTTTTCTATAAAATTGGTAATTAGGGAACTAGGAGATACGATGAGTAAAGCGGTACAAATCTGTATTCTAAATAGAATCGTTTCTAACAGTATTTGCTGCACGCACCGAGTCAATTACCTTTTTGTCTCTTGTCATTACCTCTTGACCATCTTTACTATTATAATAGTAATATACTTTTTCTGTGCGTTCTACAATTATCTCTGGTTGAATCTCAGTAGATGATGAGGTTTGTTGGGTTGTAGTTTTTTCTAATACGTCAGGTTTCAATGCGTTGACGGCACTTTTTTCAGTTATACTATTAGTGTTGGTACTAGGACGACTAGTCTTTTGCAGATCTGTCGCTTGAGAAGAAACTTTTGATAGACTTTGGGAATTTTTAGACACTAAACTATTATTAGCAGTTGAATCTTGCACAGGATTAGATAGAGTGTCAAAGTTGTCAAGGGTATTAGTAAATTCTTTTGAAGGATTCATTGTTGTAGTAATTGTATACAAGCCAATTACTGAAAATAATACTATCAATCCATTTAAGGACCAATTATAAAAAACCCTTCTTCGATTTTCTTTTGCCAAAGTGGTCTTAATTCTATCCCAAACCGGAGCCTCTAATGTTTCTTGAGCACTGTCTACCTTCTCCCGTATTAATTTCCCTAAATCGTTTTGAGGTTCCATATATTAAAAATTCAATTATGCGTTATTCTCTGTGGTTTGATAAGCCCTAAGTTTCTTCTGTAAAATTTGTTTGGAGCGATGTAAATTAGATTTAGAAGTGCCTTCTGATATTGATAACATCTGAGCAATTTCTTTATGTGAATAATCATCCAGCTCATAAAGGCTAAAAACTAATCTATATTTTTCTGGCAATTCTCCTATTGCCTTAAAAATAAGATCTATAGAGGCATCAGGTGTACTTTGTTGTGATGCGCTTTCTTCTGTGGCATTTTCTAATTCATAGGGTCTATCTACAGTCTTATTACGTTTGTACTTATCAATAGCTTTGTAAATAGTGATACGTTTAATCCATCCTTCAAAAGATCCCGTAGGTTTGTATTTATGAATGGAGTTAAATAATACGATAAATACATCGTGAACATGATCCTCTGCTTCTTGCCTACCATTGCAATATTTTAAGGATGTGTTATAAACTAGGTCCTTGTACCTGGTAAATAAGGCTTCTTGGGCACCAATGTTGCCTTTCTTACATTCCTTAATTATTTGGGATTTATCCACGTCTTAATCGTTTGCTTAACCTATATAGCTTATCTATTCTATCTGCACAAAAGTTAAAAGGTTGCGTTTGAAAATAAAAAAAATAATTGACGCAACCTTTTGAATTAGAAATAGATTATTAGGAGAAAACAAATTAATCGTATTATTATGAAATTTAGATCTCTTTTTTGCTTGGCCCTTTCTGTATTCCTTTTAATAAGTTGTGATAATGAGGATATAGATGATAATCTACTACTAGCCCCTGGCGAACCCATTAATTTAATATTAAACGACTCTGAATTATATAATTTATTAGAGAATGTAACGGAAGAAGATTCTGAGTATACCTGTATCCAGTTTGTCTATCCCTTCACAGTGGGCGTATTTGATGAAAATAATGAAGAAGTATCCCGAGAGTTTGTTAATGGTGATGCTGAGTTTTTTCTTTTAATGGATAATTTAGAAGAAGGCTTCTCTATAGGAGTTAGTTTTCCTATTACCAGTGTGTTGGAGGATGGTACTAGTTTTGAAGTAAATACCCTTGATGAACTTCAAGATGCTATTGCTCAGTGCAGGGCAGAGTGGCAGGAAGCTATAGTAGGTCAAGCCAGCGATGTTGTTCAAGAATGTGTTTGGGAAGTTGCTATACCAGATGATCAAATATTTAGCACATATATAGATGCAGTATTTGCCGCAGCAAATGGCGGTGGTATTAATTTCTTCCACAGAGGAATAGAGTATAATGGGAGTTGGATTATCTTTTTTATAGAAGATGAGCTGCACCTCAATATTAATTTGAATGATCAAGACGAGATAGGCTTGGATTGGAATTTTGATTGGAAGGTAGATTCATATACTTCTAACATTATCACACTTTCTAATGATGATGGCGATCTTTTTATTCTCAACAGGGAATGCGTGCCAGGTGAGTTCTGTACAACGTTTAATTTTCAAGAATGTGAAATAGAAGATCAAGCTGGCTTTGCAGATTTTGATTTGGCAAGTTATACGGATTGTTTAATTATCATGGGGGCACCCCAGCCTGAGATAGATGAAATTACAGGAGAATTACCACCGCCTATAGATTGGGAAGTAATGTATTATGAATCTGAAGCAGATGCACAGTTAGCCGTGAATCCCCTAAATACGATGGTGCCTTATTTGAATACTGTAAATAATCAAGAATTATTTGTAAGAATAGTCGATCCAACAACTCAATCCTTCACTATTATTACCATAACATTAGAAGCGATTTTTTGTGAATAGCTATTAGTCTTTACTTAGGGGGTAAGATCAATAGTAAATGGCCACTATCTTTGTATAGTGGCCATTTTTCATGAGAGGTTTTTTTAATGTTCAATCTGCTATATTAAAGTGTGCTAAACCATCTCAAATTTGTAAATTTGTATTCTTCAATAATTAGGAAAGATTCATGTTCGATAATTTAAGTGATAAGTTAGATAAAGCCTTTCATGTTCTCAAAGGACATGGGAGCATTACAGAAGTAAACGTTGCAGAGACGCTTAAAGAAATACGTAGAGCTTTAATAGATGCTGATGTTAACTTTAAGACTGCAAAAGTTTTTACAAATAAGGTAAAGGAAAAAGCCCTCGGGCAAGACGTACTCACGACGCTGCAACCTGGACAGTTACTTACTAAAATTGTAAAAGACGAACTTGCAGAACTTATGGGGGGTGATGCCGCAGGTATCAACCTTTCTGGTACCCCTAGCGTTGTTTTAATGTCTGGACTACAAGGATCGGGTAAAACTACCTTTTCTGGTAAGTTAGCTAACTTCCTGAAAAACAAAAAGACCAAGAAACCTTTGTTGGTTGCTTGTGATGTATATCGTCCGGCAGCAATTGATCAACTTCATGTGGTAGGAGAAGCGATAAAGGTAGATGTATATTCTGACCGTGATACTAATGATCCGGTAAAGATTGCTCAAGACGGTATCGCTTTCGCGAAAGCGAATGGTCACAACGTTGTTATTGTGGATACGGCGGGCCGTCTAGCGGTAGATGAAGCGATGATGACCGAAATTGCAAATATTCATAAAGCAATCCAGCCGCAGGAAACACTTTTTGTGGTAGATGCTATGACGGGTCAAGACGCGGTAAATACGGCAAAAGCTTTTAACGACATACTTAATTTTGACGGTGTTATTCTAACCAAATTAGATGGCGATACCCGTGGAGGAGCAGCGATTTCTATTAAATCTGTAGTTGATAAACCTATTAAGTTTATTGGTACGGGAGAAAAGATGGAGGCTATAGATATTTTCTATCCTTCTCGTATGGCAGATCGTATCCTGGGAATGGGAGATGTTGTTTCCCTAGTTGAAAGAGCACAAGAGCAGTTTGATGAGGAGGAAGCAAGGAAGCTTCAGAAAAAAATTGCCAAAAATCAGTTTGGTTTTGATGATTTCTTAAAACAAATCCAGCAGGTTAAGAAAATGGGTAACATGAAGGACCTGATGGGAATGATACCAGGTGCTGGCAAAATGATGAAAAATGTGGATATTGATGATGATGCCTTTAAACATATTGAAGCCATCATACATTCTATGACTCCTCTAGAACGTACCAATCCAGCTTCTATAAATGCAAGTCGTAAAAAACGAATTGGTAAAGGCTCAGGAACCTCTGTACAACAGGTAAATCAATTACTTAAACAGTTTAATCAGATGAGTAAGATGATGAAGATGATGCAAGGCGGCGGTGGTCGTAAGATGATGCAGGCTATGAGCCGTATGCAACGTTAATAATACAATAATCTCTAAAATAGAAGTACATGACAATTCTAGACGGTAAAAAAACCTCCAATGATATAAAAGAAGAGATTAAAGAAGAAGTCTCTAAAATGAAAGCTAATGGCGAGAAAGTTCCTCACTTAGCAGCAGTGATCGTAGGGAATGATGGTGCGAGTTTGACCTATGTAGGCAGTAAGGTTAGAGCCTGCGAGCGTGTAGGCTTTGAATCAACTTTAGTAAAAATGTCTAGCACCACTAGTCAAGTTGAATTACTGGATAAAATCCATGAGCTTAATGACAATGACGACATAGATGGCTTTATCGTACAGTTACCATTGCCTCCACAGATAGATACGCAAAAAGTACTTCTGGCCGTAGACCCTTGTAAAGATGTAGATGGTTTTCATCCTACAAACTTTGGAAAAATGGCACTGGATATGAGTACTTTTATTCCAGCAACACCATTTGGGATTTTAGAATTGCTAGAGCGCTATAATGTAGAAACAAAAGGAAAACACACTGTGGTTATTGGAAGAAGCCATATTGTAGGCAGACCTATGAGTATTCTTATGGGACGTAGAGGTTTTCCTGGAAACTCTACTGTAACTTTGACCCATAGCCATACTAAGAATATAACTCAAATTACTTCTCAAGCAGATGTTATTATCACGGCTCTGGGAGTTCCTGGCTTTCTTAAGGCAGAAATGGTTAAAGATGATGCTGTGATTATAGATGTTGGTATCACTAGAGTGCCTGATGAAACACGTGAACGTGGTTATTATATCACCGGTGACGTAGATTTTGAAAATGTAAGTAAAAAGGCCTCTTTTATTACACCAGTTCCCGGTGGAGTAGGACCTATGACTATTGCTATGCTCCTAAAAAATACACTTATCGCTTGTGAGCGACATAGAGCTTAGAAGTTATTTAATTTTTTATTGAGCAAAGTAGCGTAAGCAGCTCCTATCAAGCCAGCATGATTTTTTGTTTGAGCAGCTATTATAGGAATATTTGTAGTAAGTAGATGTTTAAATTCATCCATTTTTGTGCTAATACCACCACCTAAAATATAATGATCTGGGGTACATATTAGTTCTACTTGTTTTAGAAAAAAATTAAATCGTTCGGCCCATTCTTCAAAAGATAGATCTTCTTCTTTTCTTACCGAATTTGCAGCATACTTTTCGATAGGCTTGTCACCCCAAGGAATTCTCCCAAATTCAAAATTAGGAATGAGTTCTCCATTATAAAAAAGACCACTACCAATACCTGTTCCTACCGTAATTACAGCAACCAGGCCTTTAAGATTTTTTCCTGCTCCAAATTTTACTTCAGCAAGTGCTGCGGCATCTGCATCGTTAATAACCGTACACGGCAGGCCGGTTTTTTGTTCAAAAAGATCATCTATTTGCACATTTAACCAGCTAGGGTCCATATTACCATAGGCTTTAGCTTTGCCATTTACAATAACTGTAGGAAAACCAAACCCAATAGGGCCTTTCCAGTTAAAGTGATCAACCAACTCTTGAACACATTGGGCTAAGGCTTCTGGTGTTGCAGGTTGGGGTGTGGGTATTCTAAAACGTGGGGCAATGTAATCTTCTTTTTCTAAATCAATAGGGGCTCCTTTTATTCCAGTACCTCCTATATCTATACCTAAAACTTGCATAAATAATTTGAATGTTCTTGTTATCGAAGATACTTATTTTAGATAAGTCCCCCAAGGGATAGGATTTGAATCATATAATTTTGATAGGCTTGACCCTTCATTTAACAAACAACTGTGAGTCATCTTTAAATGCCTTAAACTCCAGGGCATTACCACAGAGGTCATAAAAGAACATCGTGACTTCTTCACCTAGTTGTCCTTCAAATCTAATATAGGGGGCAATGATGAAATTGACGTGGGGGGCAATCGCTTTAGCGAAAACAACACACCCATTATCATAACCCGCCCAAAATAGCCTATAAGTCCAGCCATTGTTTGAAAGCTGATGCTTTATTCTTTCCAATAATAATGTCAATCTCAGATGCAGGCCGGACTTGTATTTTCAGCTTACTATTGCCATATTTTATTATGGTATTTATTGCTGTAATAGCTACAATAATCTGACGGTTTATTCTAAAAAAAAATCGTTTATCTAGATAAGAATAAATTTGATCTAAGCTTTCTCCTGAAGTTGACCTCTTGCCGTCTTTACGAATGATATATGTTATTGTGTTTTCAACATAAATATGGGAGATATCCTCAGTGGCTATAGGTAATATTTCATCGCGTACATATGTGAGCATACGATGCTTTATTTTATGAGTATCTTCTAAAAGGTCTACCTTTCCTGATTCCTCAATGATTTCTTGCTTTCTAACCTGATTTCCTTCTTGTTCTGTTGTAAACGCTTCTAAACTTTTTTGATAGTTTTCTAATGATGAGTTTAATTTAGTTATACTCAGTACTCCATCTTCAAATTGAGAGCTTTTTGCAACAAGTAACTTCTGGTAATAGTTACTAATTACTCTAAGACTTGCAATAATAAAGAGCAGAATAATCAAGCCAATTAGTGTAAAAGCACTATACAAGCTATTTTTATAGCTAGAATAATCTTCTAATACCCTATCAGAGTTGATATGACTCGCTATAATCCAATCGGACTCTTTAATAGGTGATAATAGTATAATAGAAGAAGAACTAGCATTGGGGTTTTTCATAAGAAAATCAAAAAGAACTTTTCCGTTAAGCTCTTCTTGAGATCCAAGCTGCAGTGCATCTTGTTCTGTAGGAATCTTGCCAATTTCATTTTTATTAGGGTAGCACACATATTTTCCCGACCAGTCAATAATCGAATAATAAATGATCTGGTTGTCAGAAGAATTGATACTTTTTTGAATACGATCTCTAAGCTGGTTTTTAGTACCTTCATTTGAAGGTCCTTCACTTAGAGCTTGCAACAAAGTAGCTTCTTGCTTAGCACTATCAATATTTCTTGAAAGTATATTTTCAAAGTTCGTCCGCGCAAGTAGAGCTATGGATATCATGGAAATAACTAAATACAAAAGTGTAAATCCTATGGATGTATAAAGATAATAGGGATAATTCTTCATTTTGCTAATCTGTACAATGACTGCTAAATTAATACATTGTATAATAGGGGGGGGTATTTCAAGGTGTCAGGATTCCTTTTTAAGTGTAATTTTTCAGTTTGAAGTTATTTTTACCTTAGAACTAACGATTATTACTTTAATCCTCTAATTTTGGGTTTTATTAAAATGTCACTCTGAGCAAACGGGTGAAATGAAAAATTCATGAATAACTCACGTATAAAATCTATTTCAATACTTTTATTATCGGCATTATTACTGATGATAGCTTCTTATTATATGTATAATAAGAATACTCTAGACATTAGAAAAGCCAAAACAGAGATAAGTATAAATACAGACGAGTTATCCTTGGGGTTCAAAAATAAGGACAGTATGTTCTTATCAACATATATAGAAAAGGCTATTGAGGTAGAAGGCACCATACATAAGGTTACCTATAAGAAAGGTAAGTATACTCTATTACTCAAAGGGCAAGAAATAGATACATTTGTGATTTGTGAATTACAGGAGGATCAAAATCGTATGGCGATTCAATTGGAAGAAGGAAAAAAAATTCAAGTAAAAGGCATCCTGAAAGGCTTTTTAAAAGACACTATATTATTAAATTGCATCATTCTAGCAGAAATCCATGAATAAACAACTATTCTTTTTATTGATTTGTGTTTTGTTTTTCAACTGCTCCAGGGCGCAAGAACATTTTATTACTAGACAGGGCGAGTTGACCTTTTTCTCATATACCTCTGTAGAAAATATAGAGGCCTCTAACGATCAAGTTTTGAGCCTGTTCTATCCTTCAACAAACAAAATAGGGGTTCAGATATTGATAAGAGCATTTAAGTTCGAAAAATCTCTGATGTATGAACACTTTAATGAGAGTTATATAGAATCAGACTTATATCCAAAAGCAGTATTTGAAGGGGAGATACAAAATTTTGATCCTAATATTACAGAAGAGCAAACCAGAATCATAAAAGGTAATTTTACCTTACGAGATATTACAAGACCTGTAGAATTTAAAGCTAAAATTGTAAAAAGCCATGATTACTATTCCATTAGCGGAACCCTTGAAGTTTTTGTAGATGATTATAAAATAAAAATACCCGCAATCTTATCGCCTAATATTGCAAAAAACATTAAAATTTCATTTAATTTTCAATATACACCTAATGACAATTAGATATAAATTTATTTTAAGCCTACTGGTTTTAAGTTTTGTGCAATGCTTGCAGGCACAGGATATTCTAAAAGCATTAGAAGAAGCATCATTAGAAGATTCACAACCTACAATTGCCACATTTAAGGGTACACGTATTTCTATTGGTCAATCTGTAGAGACTAGAAAAAAGGGGGCGTTAGAAATTTCTTGGATGAATAGATTTTGGAATAGACCGCTTCAAGAAGGAGAGACTACAACACAAACTTTTGGGGCAGATAAATGGAATACAAGAATAGGTTTAGACTACAGTATTTCTGATAGACTAACCCTAGGCTCGGGATATGCTTCTGGCTATAGATCTATAGATGTATATGCCAAATTCCGTCTTTTTTATCAACATGATACAGGTAAGAAATTCCCTTTGAGTGTAACCCTCTTTCAAGGAGGTGTCTTTAGAAGCAAATCTTCTTTACAAGGTGCTATAGTTGACGAGGTGCCCAATAGCAATAAGTACGCTAGTACGACTCAATTATTAATCGCTAGAAAAGTATCCAAGAACTTTTCTGTGCAACTTTCACCATCTTTTATTTATAGGGGAGAAGAGCGCATTTTGATAAATGAACCTACAGCGCATTTTGCATTAGGTTTTGGAGCTAGATATAAAGTGGGCAATCACGTTTCCTTAGTTTCTGAGTATTATTACGTGCCCAGTCCATTTACTTTTACAGATACTTTTAACCCTTTTAGTATAGGGGCTAATTGGGAAGTTTCAGATTTATTACTTCAATTTAAACTTACGAATTCTAGAAATTTTGTAGAAGATAAATCCATTATTAAGACCCAAAACAATTTTAATTTTAGAGATGGGAATCTTCACTTTGGTTTTCACGCTACCTATTTTATTCAATTATAATATTTAAAGCATTATTGTATTGAGGCTGTCCTAAAAGGCAGCCTTTTTTTATGTTTAGAAGATGTGACCTAGCATTTATATATTCATTAGAAATAATAATAATTAGCTAATTTTTCTTGAACAATATACCAGTTTGAGCAATCGAACTTATGAGTTTCACGAACTAAAGAAGAGTGACCTGTTATAGTATAAACAACACCTCAAATACTAAGGGAAGATGTTATGATATTATAGTTAAACGCTGTAAACAGTGATCACTTGACAAATTAAGTATTTTCCGTTTTAACGGTCATATTTCCACTTCACTAATTTTTAATTGATAGGAAGTAACTTCTTTAGTCTATTTGTTCCATCAAATATTTAAAACTAAAAATAATACTATGAAAAAGATTTTTTTATCTCTAATGATGTTGTTCGCTTTTGCAATAAGTTGTTCGTCTGATGATGATACAAGTTCAACACCACAAAATAATGACGACGAAATTGGCGACGATACAGTGGGAACCGCCATAATACGGATTACAGAAGTTAATGCAGATCAGGATTGGTTGGTATTAGCGAATCTAGGCGATGGTACATTAGATATTGGGGATTACTTCATGTGTCTAGGCCCTGGTACATATGCGCAAGTTTCTGGGTTAACAACAGATGACACAAACATAGCCCCTAATGGATCAATAACGCTTTCATATGATATGAATCCTTCGGCAGACGGTTTGAGTGTATTCAGTACGAATACATTCACTTCTGTAGACCCAACAGTATTGATAGATTATGTACAATGGGGAGCGGGTGATCAACCCAGAGCTGATCAGGCAGTCGAAGCAGGTCGTTGGGATGATGTTGCAAATTTTGTAGCAGATGGATCTCCTTATTTATTTAATGGATCATCAACAAATTTTGGTTCTAACTTTTGGGAAGGGACAGAGGCAGCAGGTGAAGGTGTTTTAAGAATACTGACCGTAGATACAGATACGGATCAAGTCACTCTTACTAATCTAGGAGGATCTTCTATAGATGTAGGAGATTACTTTTTATGCTTAGGACCTGGGACCTATCAACAAATAGGCAATGTAGCGAATGGATCTACAATGCTTGCTCCAGATAGTACGATCACGTTAGACTATGACATGAATCCTACTCAAGATGGCCTTTCCATTTTTAGCACTAATTCTTTTAGTTCTTCTGATCCTTCAATTTTATTGGACTATGTGCAGTGGGGAGCAGGTGATCAACCTCGAGTTGACCAGGCTGTTGCAGCAGG